>NZ_JBHIMA010000003.1:198369-202315 GCF_042193775.1 Bartonella sp. OD88NMGDW
GGGTTGGGCAGTATCCGTTGAGGGGAAGGATGCACTCTTTATGAGGGCGGAGTGCATCCTCTACAGTTTGGATACTGTTTTATCGAGGGTTGGGCAGTATCCGTTGAGGGGAAGGATGCACTCTTTTTGAGGGCTGGAGTGCATCCTCTACAGTTTGGATACTGCTTTATGAGGGTTGGGCAGTATCCGTTGAGGGGAAGGATGCACTCTTTTTGAGGGCGGAGTGCATCCTCTACAGTTTGGATACTGCCTTATGAGGGTTGGGCAGTATCTTTTGAGGGGAAGGATGCACTCTTTTTGAGGGCGGAGTGCATCCTCTACAGTTTGGATACTGCTTTCATGAGGGTTGGGCAGTATCCGTTGAGGGGAAGGATGCACTCTTTATGAGGGCGGAGTGCATCCTCTACAGTTTGGATACTGCTTTATGAGGGTTGGGCAGTATCCGTTTGAGGGGAAGGATGCACTCTTTATGAGGGCTGGAGTGCATCCTTTCCATGGATTGAATGCACTCTTTGGAGGCTAGAGTGCATCCATAGGGAAAGGCATATTCTATAAGAAACAGAGATAACCAAAAGATTTTTTTATATTTTATATTGGTAGGTTGCTGTATTTGCTAGGGTAGGGCTATTCATTTTTTATTCTCAATATTTAAGATGATTATGTGATCAGGGTTGTTCGTCAATACAATCGTAAAAGACGTTGAGTATTTTTATAAAAATTAAGATATTTTTGTGCCTTTTTCTTGTTTTTTTTATGTTTACACAAGATTTACACTGCTTTTCAACAGTTTGTTTTTTTGCTTCGCTAATGGCGGTGGCTAAACACTTCAATTATTTTCACTGCCTCAACACCGCATTAAAATAACAATGCTTTATAATATGACAAAATGAGCTGTATAACGTTTGATTCTTGAGGGATGCTAGAAAGAGGGGGATGTTAGGAGCGATGTTGTATATCTTTTTAGTTTATCTCTTAAAGCAGGAAGATGAACATATTTGAGAAGAATATGAAGTGCTATAGATGAAACTCCGTCTTTCCGGATCTATTTTTTATTTGGCCGGATCTATTTTTTATTTGGTTTGACAGTTAAAGAGCAATAGCTGAATGGAATCACGCTTGTCTCATGTTTTTATCCTCACGCTTTAGTTTTTTCTCGTGGGGATGCAAGTTTTTTAATGGGGTTTTACGTGAGTCGCGTAAAACAGAATGTTCCAAACAGAATATACTTGTGTTGCACATTTACGTCCTTGATTTAAAAACATCATGTTGTCTTATCTCACAATAATGTTGGTGAATGGGATAATGGAGAAATCTCTTGTGAAGTGGATCAGCCCTTTTTAAAATCGCATAAGGCGAAAGCCAGCACTATCATACTATTTTAGCATCTCATGGGATGACAGCCTTTGGCTCTTGAGCGTGTTCATAAGAGGCATCTTGCTTTTTTATCTTCGAAGTGTGTTATTTCATATGTCTCTCATGTTGGTAACGTGCAAAAGATATGCTGTTGATTGATGCAATATGAAATAAATTTGAAATGAGACAATCCCTATGATACTCGGGTCGCTTAATTTTAATATGAATAACGCGCGATTATAATTATAAATCAAAATGGTGCCATGATACATCAACCGGTTGGTGGGCTACAGGATAAAGAAAGTCGTCAAACATAAGTCATTCTGTTATGTCGTAAAACACTGTCATTTGCGGTTTGGTGATATGAGAGCCAGCCGGCGCTTTGGATATATTGAAGTGTTTTTTAAAGGGCGTGGTGAATCTTTAGGGCAGAGCTTGCTCGTGTTGCATCTTGAGTTCAGCTGAAAATCCCTGAATAGAAAACAAAGAGTGAATGGAAAACCAAGAGTGAAGTCTATCCAAGCTGTTTGTAGATCAGATTGGGTTAAGAACCTTTGTTCTTTGAGGATCGAACGCAAGCCAACTTGATAAAAGAATGATCTAGTTTGCGGGGAGATTTTATGGAGGAATATAACAAAGCTCATAAGAGAGTGATTTAAGACAATACAGTTATAAAAAAGTACAGTCATAAAAAAAAGTCCTCCGTTGTAATCAGAGGACTAAAAGCAGGAGAATTTTAACATTGGCTTGTAGGACATGTTAAAAAAATGAATTTAAAAGACCGTATCCAATCCACAAATTCATACTTACAAAACTATTACACTAAAATTAGCAGAGAATTCAAAATATATCAATATAAAAAATACTTTTTACAAAAAAGAAAATTTTGTCATTTTGCATTAAAAATTAATGAATACTTTTTCAATTGAATATTTATTTTGAGACTCGACATTAATTAAACAATTAAATTGTATTTAAATAAACTGTATTTAAAGCTGTTATGATGCATGCAAGCATCTTAAACAAAACTTATTCTTCAATAAGCACGAATAAACTTAAAAGAACCTCATGATTACAGGACTGGTGTGGGAGCAGGGTTTTTGTTTTTAAGGGTGTGGAGTGTATCTTGAGTGGGTGTGGAGTGAAGTATTGTCCTTTTGGGTGTGAGGGGTGAAGTGGTGGAAGAGGTTGGGGAGAGCTGCTGGATGATTAAGCGGTGTGGGGGGCTTTAGAAGGCGCAGCAACATGGGAGGCAGATTTGAATGGCGAGGAGGGGATTATTCAGAATGTTTATGGTTTGCATATCCCCAATGAAATGCGAGCAAGTCTAAACAATCTCGTAAATGATCGGCAAGGGAATTTTGTTTGCGTTTTGAAGAATTTAATTCTTTGATTGCTTGTCCATAGCCGATAACGCGTTCAAGCAGTGAATAGCCAAGAATACCCAGTTGAACTTTGATTGTTTTTAAATGATTGGATGCTTCTATTTGACGTTCAATGGGGTGTGTGTACCCTTGGCTACAGGAAACCTTTTCACGGGTATAGTCAAGGCTCATGTGGAGATCGGCTTGACTTTGACGCCAGTAAAAATAAAAACGTTCTGCCGCTTTATATTGGGCTTTGCTGAGATGTCCTTTCGCATATAAAAGTGCAATGGGATGGCTTTGTGTATTGGCAATGGCATTGATGGTGCGCGGATTGCTGGAACTTTCTGGATGATTGGGTTTAAAATAAGGATTACGCGTTTCAACAGGGATTTCTTGCGTCTTTAAATGACCAATGTGCTTTCCTTGATTTTGATGATCAAGCGGGCAGGTTTGTGTATTTTTTTTCTCGTGATGGGTCATAGCATCTCCTTAAAAATTTTAACTTTGCTTCTCGTTTTTTAAAAAATGTTGCTTGCTCTAGGTAAAAGAGGGGGATGAGAGGAAGACATGTGTTGGAGTGTGCGTGTTGGGTATGCGCTCTTGGGGGTGATTTGGACTGTTGCGCTTGTGTGGGGGAGCCCCATGGATTTGGCTCTTGAAAAGAGGGGTGTTTTGTTGCATGGTGGATTTTCCTTGAATGGCTTGATGGGGAGTGGCATGATGTTGCGCGGTGTTTTGTCTTTGAAAAGATTGGTATTTTTCTGCATTGCGGTTTTTGTCTTTGTGTCTGTTTATATGGAAATGAAGGCGTTGGGGATGACGTGGGGCGTATTTTTACGGGCTGTGGTATTTTATGGCACTCCCGGCATTTTCCTTATGTTTGGTTATGAAGTAATGCAGCGGCGTGGTGTAAAAAAGGGTTTGTTCTTCAAGATGGTGTTGTTGAGCTTCATTATTATCGCTGTCTCTAAGTTTGTTTATGGGCAAGCTGAGCACTTTGGTTTGACTTGGGTGTGGTTCTCAAACAGGTGGGTGTTTAACATTCTTTTTGGCGTTGTCTTTGGTCTTATCCTTGGGCTTATTGGTTTAGGAGCAAGGCGTCTTGGTTTTAGGCTTTCATTCTTTTCAAAGGATTGATCTTTTGCTGCATTTTGGCATGGTCTCTGATTTTTACTTAATAAAGGAGCGGGGCGTATGGTGGTTGCGCGGGACATGTTTTTGAAGGG
>NZ_JBHIMA010000003.1:202415-267330 GCF_042193775.1 Bartonella sp. OD88NMGDW
TTTGATGTTCTTTCTGTGAGGGGTATTTGATGTCGAACGATGTGATGTTTTGGCAGTGGTTGGGGTTTTTCTGCTTTGTTGCTCTTGTCTTTGTTTCTATTTATGCGGCAATGAGGTCTTTTGGGGTTACAAGGAAGGCTTTTTTAAAAAATTTGGCGTTGAGCTTCATTATTATCGCTGTCTCTAAGTTTGTTTATGCGCAAGCTGAGCACTTTGGTTTGACTCAGGTGTGGTTTTCAAAAAAGTGGGTCTTTAACATTCTTTTTGGCGTTGTCTTTGGTCTTATCCTTGGGCTTATTTTTCTAGGGGCAAAGCGTCTTGGTTTTAGGCTTTCATTCTTTGAAAAGGATTGATCTTTTGCTGCATTTTTGGCATGGTCTCTGATTTTTACTTAATAAAGGAGCGGGGCGTATGGTGGTTGCGCGGGACATGTTTTTGAAGGGGCTGGCGTTTTTCTGCGTTATTGGCTTGGTCCTTGGTTTTGCTTATGAGGATGCGGGGCGACCGGTTATGACGTGGGAGGTGTTTTGGCAGGGGGTGGAGATTTCTTGCATTGCTGGAGCGACCCTTTGTTTTATTGTTGTGGGAGCAGACCGTAAGACTGTATCGTGGGGCGTGTTTTTCAAGGCTGTGGTGTTTTGCGCCATTGCTGTAGTGGTTCTTGGCTTTGCTTATAAGGGAGTGAAGCGTTTTGATATATCGTGGGAATTTTTAGTGATAGGAGCGGTGTTTGTTGCATTGCTGGACCTGTCCTTGGTTTTGCTTATGAGGGTGCGGGGTAAGGGGATATCGCGTGGGGTGTCTTTTTTGAGGTTTCTGGTGTTTTGCGGCGTTGTTGGAGCTGTTGTTGGATTGGCGTATAACGGCGCCAATCATATGGGGGGTCATTGGTTTGTGATCTCGAACAATATGGTGTTTGTGGGCACTGTTGGACTTGTTCCTTTTTTTGCTTTGGAGGGGATACGGTGTATGCGTGTACTGTTGGGGTGGTGCTTAAAAAAATGAGCATTTTTCTTTCCCACGGGCGTGGTCTTTGATGTTCTTTCTGTGAGGGGTATTTGATGTCGAACGATGTGATGTTTTGGCAGTGGTTGGGGTTTTTCTGCTTTTTTGCTCTTGCCTTGATTTTTATTTATAAGGGAGCAAAGCGTCGCTCTGTTACAGAGTGGGTGTTTTGGAGATGGGTGGTGCTTTATGGCGTTGTTGCTACCTACCTTGGTTTTGTTTATGTGGGCGTGGGCAGGCGCGCTGTTGACGGAGAGCTGCTCTTGAAGGGGGCGGTGTTTTCTTGCATTTTTGCAACTGTCCTTGGTTTGGTGCATCTGGGTGTCAAGAGTATGCCTGTTGCTTGGCAAGTGTTCGTAAAGGCGGTTATGTTTTGTTGCCTTATGGGCTTTATCCTGTGGTTTGCTGCTGTGGGCGTCAGAGATATGGATAGCATAAGAGCGGTATTCTTAAAGGTTTTGCTCTTGACTGTATTGTTGAAAGTGCTCTTGGGGTTCTTTATACGCGAGCAAAGTGATACGGTGTTACAGAGGTTGTTGCGTGCTTTGAATTTTGTGCTGTTTTGCTGCATTTTGGCACTAATTCTTTGTTTTATCCGTCTGGGAGCAGAGAATCTAGGGTTGAGCTGGCTTTGGTTCTCGAAGGATTGGGTGTTTTTATTCATTTTTGGATTTACCCTTCCTTTTGTTTGTGAGGGAGCAAGGTGTGCGCGTGTTCTAGGGGCTTGGTTCTTGAGGTAGCTGGTGTTTTTTTCTCCATGGGTGTGGTCTTTAATTTTACTGTGGGTTATTTTGGATATTGATGTCGAACGATTTGTTTTTTTTGCTGTTGTTGGTGTTTTCCTACCTTTTTATTGTTGTCGTTATTGGTACTTATAAGCTTTCCAATCGCTTCGATATTCCTTGGTGGCGGGCGGCGTTTTATTGTATTTGTGGTGTTTCCCTCTTTTTGAAGGAAGTGCTGTTTTACTGCATTTTAGGAGTCGTCCTTTTTTTGGCTCTTGAGGGAATGGAGAGTATGGATATACCGTGGGGACTATTGTCCTTGATAGGGATCGTGTTTGCTGTAGTGTTGGAGTGGTTCTTGATTTTGCATATGAGGGGGCGGCAAGATGGGGTGGTGACGCGTTGTTTGTGGCTATTGAAAGGGGTGGTGTTTTGCGCTGTTGTTGGAGCGACCTTTTTTTGTTTGCGTTTGGGAGCAGAGTATATGGGGTTGAGCTGGCTTTGGTTCGCGAAGGATTGGGTGTTTTTCATCATTTGTGGATTTATCCTTCCTGTTGTTTGTGAGGGAGCAAGACGTGCGCGTTTGAAGGCGGAGGCGTTTTTTAAGAGAGTGGGGTTTATGGGGTATTACAGATAACGTCGAGGGAATGATTGTTCAAAAGAACAGCGATAGCGGTAGGTTTGGGGATCAAACCAGAGCCCTATTTTTCCTTCAAAATCACCAGAACGTTGTTTGGCAATATTCATAATGACGCCGGGGCGTTTGGCTAAATCTGCTTTTTCTTGTGCTAGAGAGGCGGCAAAGATTTTATCTTCCAACGACCGATTGCGCCAAATGGTGATAATGTTAAAGGCATTGGCGCCAATTTCTGAGGCGCCTTTAATGTCTTCTGTGCTGGGGATATCTTTATCCAGACCGCCTTTGCGGGCATGGGCGACAAGGTGAATATGCACACTGTTTAAAACAGCCCAATCAACCATTTTATAAACGGCTTGTTCTTGTCTTGCATAATCATCAGAGGCAATGCCAAGCCGCATCAAACTGTCGATGATAAATTGATCGCAGCCATAGCGCGCACGGCAATAGTCAAAGACTTCAAGCAAGGTATCTACGCTTGATTTGCCAACATGTTCATAAAGAATAAGCCCTTCGTCTAAAAAATGAAGAATCCGTTCAATCGTTTCTTTTGTAGGCTGTTCTAAGCCGCCCGTTTGTTTGGTTAAACGGCGGAGTGATTGTTCTCCTTTCATTTCTAGAGACGCTAAGCAAAGGCGACTCTTTTGTGCAATCCAATGGGGAATACAGTCTGATAACAATTGGCTTTTACCTGCACCACTCGCACCACTCCAGAGCGTTAATTCTGCTGGGCGGAAATGCAATTTGTCCTGCAGTTTAGGATAGGGAACCGTATAACCAAGATGTTTTTCAGGCTCTGGCCAAAAAAGCCCAATCACTTGATCTTTATAGTCTGAGGCGCGCCGTAAACCTTCTGGTGCAAAGCTTTGTGCTGAGGAAAAGGCGGCTTTTATGGTGGCGCTATCAATCCCTGCGGTTAAACAATCATTGGCATCTTTGCGGGGTAAACGGACACGGTAGCAACGGTGACGTCCAAGCCTGCTGGCAATTTCACGGGCTGCTTCTTCTCCGGGCGGATCCATATCGGTGGCTAAAAAAATTGTTTCAAAAGATTCTAAATGATCAAATTCATTTTCAATCCAGTTGTGTTTGCCTCCACTTCCTCCTCCAAAGGGAACAGAAACCGCCGGATATCCATAGGCGGCTAAGGAAAGCGCATCAATTTCTCCTTCAGTGATAACAATGGTACGGTTTGTTGAAGAAAGCGTGGGGAATGGCGCCTGTTGGGACGCGTGCGTGGGTGCCTGCTGAGATGCTTGCTGAGGTGCGTGCGTGGAGGGGTGGTTGGTTGTGGCGGTGTTTTGGGATGCCTGCTGGGGTGTGTTTTGGGGTGCTTGCGTGGAGGGGTAGTTGGTTGTGGCGGTGTTTTGGGGCGCCTGCTGAGGTGTGTGTTGGGATGTCTGCTGAGGTGTGTGTTGGGATGCCTGCTGAGGTGTGTGCTGGGATGTGTGTTGGGATGCCTGCTGGGGCGCCTGCTGAGGTGTGTGTTGGGATGTCTGCTGAGGTGTGTTTTGGGGTGCTTGTGTGGAGGCGGGGTTGGTTGTGGCGATGTTTTGGGGCGCCTGCTGAGGTGTGTGCTGGGATGTGTGTTGAGATGCCTGCTGGGGCGCCTGCTGAGGTGTGTGCTGAGATGCCTGCTGAGGTGTGTGTTGGGATGTCTGCTGAGGTGTGTGTTGGGATGCCTGCTGAGATGCTTGCTGAGGTGTGTGTTGGGATGCCTGCTGAGGTGTGTGTTGGGATGCCTGCTGAGGTGTGTGCGTGGAGGGGTGGTTGGTTGAGGGTACCTGCTGGGGTGCCTGCTGAGGTGTGTGTGTGGAGGGGTGGTTGGTTGTGTGCTGAGGCGCCTGCTGAGATGCTTGCTGAGGTGCGTGCGTGGAGGGGGGGGCTGTGGGGCAAAGGGCTTGCCAACCAAACAAAATCGGTTCACATTGGGAAGCTGTTGGTTTGCTTTTTGCTCCTGCTTGCGCGAGCCGTTCTTTGACTAAAGCAAGGGTGCCGTCGGGTTTATAAAAGGGGAAAATGATTTTGTCACCATTTTCTCCTATGCGGTAGCGCTTTATAACCTCTAGAGGAATGTGGCGTTCTTTGTGGAGATAGTTTTTTACCAGATTTTGCGGGGTCTGCCCTTTAGGAACCGGTGGACGGCGATAGGAACGATGAGGGACCATAAAGGGTTTGGGGCGTGTCAAATTGAGAGTTGCGCGTGCTTCTTCTAATGCTTGAGAGAGGCTAATGCCTTTGACTTCACACCAAAGATCTAAAAGATCTCCTCCAGTGCCTTCTGCAAAGTCATACCAAAGTCCTGCTTTACTCCCACTCAAGCAAATTGATAAACTTTGACCCGCTTCACCACGTGTGTTGCCTACAATCCAATTGTTGCCTCGTTTGTGCCCTTGGGGAAGAAGCATTTCTGCTATTCTATCGGCTTGTGAGATAAGTTTTTGTTTGATTTCAAAAATTGTGCTCATGGTCATTCGTGATATGATTGTTGTTTTTCTTAAGATGTAGGAGATAAGGACTCTCTTTTGCTGTTCTCACCGTTCGATCTGATCGTGAAATCTGTGGTGCTATGGGGCTTGCCAGTCTACTTTGAGCGCTTCTTTGTCGCTCTTTTCTTGCCAATAGTCGCCAAACTTCTTGGCTTTGCTAATGGGGTTGGCTTTTACTCAAACCTTCTGAAATGGCTCTGTTGATGTCTGATTGCCAAGAGCATGGGAAGTGGTGTCTTGGGGAAAGGAGGAAGGGGGGTGTAAGAAGAGCGGGGTGGATCTGCCTGAGGTTTTGTGCATGCTGGGGGTCCTGTTGGGTTATGTGTTGTGGCGCTTGTTGGGGTGTTTTGTTGCCAAAGAGTTTGCTTTTCGTTGAAGGTTTTTTGAAATGGCTCTGTTGATGTCTGTTTGCCAATGTTCAGAAAGCCGGTGCTCTTTGGAAAGGGCGGTAATTGGAAGAAGGGTGTTGCTCGAGAAAGAGGAGGTGGATACAGAGAGGCTGGCGAGCCTTGTTTGAAGGGTATGATCTTTGCTGAAAGTTTCTGAAACTGCCGCGTTGATAACTATTTGCCAAGTGCATGGAAGACGGTGCTCTTGGGCAATTGTGAGGCAGTGGGTTTTTTGTTGGAAGAAGGCGGGATGGATACACAGAGGCTGGAGAGCTTTTGTGTTCCTTTGCGTGCAAGAGATGGGCTTGTGTAGGGCGAACACTTTTGTGGTGAGAGTAGTAGGGGTGATGTTGGCTCGTTTTGCTGTATGAAGAGCTTATTTCATTGTTGTTTTTGTTATTATTTTTATGGTTTTGAAACATTTTTTGTCTCCGCGCGTGCTTGAAAAATAGGTTGTTCGTGTGATGTCAAAAATTGTCGCTATAGTTGATCAAACTGCGGTAAAGCATGTCGTTGTTCTCAGAGATGAAAGATGAGGAGCTCCCCTGTTTTTGCTGTTCTAGCCGTTCGATTTCACGGCGAAACCAGTTGCGCCATGTGGCTTGCCAGTCTACTTTGAGAGCTTCTTTGCCGCTTTTGGCTTGCCAATAGTCGCGAAACTTCTTTTCTTGCCAATGAGCTTGGCTTTCACTTAAACCTTCTGAAACTGCTGCCTTGATGTCTGCTTGCCAATGCTCAGGAAGGCGATGCCCTTTGGCAACTGAGGCAGTGGGTTTTTTGTTGGAAGAAGGCGGAATGGATACAGAGAGGCTGGGTGGGAGTGTGGTGGCGGATTTTGTTTTTTCCTCCGTGACAATTTGTGCAATAGGGGCAGGGGCAAAATCGGTTTGGGGAGCGTTTAAAGAGGGGGCGTTTTTTTGCTCCGCTTCTTCTTGTGGAGGGGAAGGGAGAGCAGAATCAAGAGCCGATGAGGGTGATGGGTGATCGCTTTGTTCAAAGTTCTCTTCGCAGGAAAAACAAGGTTCTGTCTCATCAAACAAAATTTTCTTTTCTAAAACACCGTAAGGTGTTTCCTTTTCTTCTGTCTTTTGAGCTTCTGAGCTTTGTGCAGCATCTTTTGTACTCTCGTTAAGCAGTTGTTGAATCTCAGCATTGATTTTCTTGCGTTTTTTTGCCGAAGAACGACCCGCAAAGGATTTTTGTTCAAGCAATTTTTCACGCTCTTGAAAAACATTTTCGCAACGCTTGTTCCATAATCCATTGGCTAAATTTAAAATCTTACCCTCTTGGATGAGCATTTCTAAAACATTAACAAAAGTTCGCTTGTCACAACCACAAAGACGCGCTAAACGTTCTTTCGATATTTCTAGAGGACGGCCGCGTGCATACATTTCATTGAGAAGAATCGTATAGATTCCAATTTCGTGTGCGCGCATCCCACGTACGCCTCCTAGAAAGTCATTTTGATACCAACAAACATATGGAAGCCTAGACGATTCATAATGAGGAGTTTCTTGTTGATTAGCGTGTTTCATACTGCAATCTACTTTCTTCTTTTTTATACATTTTTATTGATGATAAAAGCGCAAATAAGGATTTAACTTGTGTTGTGTTGGGCTCTGTTCGATGATGACGAGAGGCTTCTTTACGACGCTTATAAATGATTGGGTGTGCTTGAAACGCATGCAAACTTACGATTTAAGATTGCGGTGATGGAAAAAATAAAGAGTACCACACATTTTCAATGTATCTGCTTTGGGCAGCAACTTTGGGAGGTGGTTTTGTATATCCTATAGGGTGGTTAAAGTGTTTTTATGATCCAAAAATAAAAAAATTTTCTCCCTAAAAAGTAAAATTTGTTTCCTTAATTTTATCCTTTTTAGAGGATAATGCAAGCTCGTTTTATAAAAAGGACGTGTTTTTTTAAAAAGACGCGCTATATGGTGAAATTATGAATATCGATGGTTGGCGTCAAAGATTAAGGATCGCTTTTGAAAAAAGTGGGCGGTCAAAAAGATCTATCTCCCTCTCTGCCGGTAAAGGTGCGGGGTACCTTCATTCTATTCTTTCTGAAGGAAAAGAACCAACAATCGAATCTCTTTCGCGAATTTGTCACGAAATTAATATCAGTATGAATTATATTCTTTACGGTAAAGGGGCTAGCCCTGAAGATAAAGAATTTATAGAGCTTATTTCAAAACTCTCTCCGCAAGAGAGGCAGGCGATTTTGACTCTTTTGCGGCGACCCGTTGACGAAGCTCCAAAATAACTTCCTTCTGTGCTTTTGAATCAAGACGACTCCAGTATTTTATTAATATCATATCACTCATTTTATCTCTCCTGTGTGTTTATAATTGCAATCGAGTAAGAACAAATAGAGAACAACAAAGGGACATGAGAGGAACAAAGAATAATAGATTTTTATTTACATATGTCATTTGAACCCCGCAGAGATTTAAAATATATCTTTTATGAAGGATAAAATGGTTGACATCTCTCCTATAGAGGATATAAGACTAACGCTATATTTAGTCTTGTCAAGACAAGGTTATGCTTTATCAACTATCTAAAGGGGGAAATAATGAAAAATATTCCATTCGTTAAAGAGGATGAAATCATTATCGTTTTATGCGAAGAGGAAAATCCTGATACTTATGAAGGACCAATTGACGAAATCGAAGAAGTGCTCGAATTGATTGAAGAATGTGAAACTGTTTATAGAGTTTTACGACTCGATCTGACAACTTCTCATGCTGAAGATGTTACGGAAAAAATCGCTGATTTTTATGTCGAAAATCATGAAATGAATGAAGAAAATACGCCATTGCAGCCCTTCGTTTTGAATAGTGAAGCTTATCATGCTTGTTTAAATGAAAGAGCGGCTTGCGATTATGAAGATAATCTCTATGGCTCTTATGAAAAACAGCATCGTTTACGGCCATGTGATGTCTTGACAGATTATTGGTGGTAAACATGCCAAGTTATCTCAAGACTTCTTATCAAGGGATTCCACTTTATTATGCTGGAAATGCGCGAAATTTAATCAGACTCGAACCACAAAAACACAACGCTATTCTTTTCATATCGCAAGAGGTGGCTCTGTTGATGGTAAAAAAATTGGAGGAAGAATATTGTCGTCATGATTTTTCCGTCGTGCAATAGCTAGATTGAAAAAGGAAGCCGCAATGATGGGCCCAAATGCTTTTTTATTGCGGTGACCATGATGCGCGTTATGTTTTCCTTCTTGGGGGGGGGAGCGTTTTGCGGGAAATTTTTTAGCCGATATGAGAGAGAGGGGGGTATGAAGAAAAGAGCCTATATGTGAGAAATTGTGGGCGTTTTGCGAGGGGAAAAGCTGTCGGCTGAGTTTCACATTGGGGAGATTGAGGAAATGGAGGGAGAGGTAACTATTAGTGGCTTGGAGTGAATAGAAAGCATGTTGTAGAACGAACATGAGGCTTAGGAGGAAGAGAAGAAGCAGTACAGCATTGAGCAGAGGCAAAGTTTTATAAAAAGGAAAGAGCAGAGGAGGAAAAGCAAGAGGGGATTTGGAGTGAATAGAAAGCATGTTGGGAAATGGAGGAAGATGTTTGAAGGGGGAATTAAGACCGTTAAAGTTTGTTTAGACGTATTGGGACACGTGTGTTCTGGGAGCTTTTGTGTTGCGTGTTAAGGGGGGGCATTATTTTACTCATGAAAGGGCAAGTGCTTTTTTATTGCGGTGACCATGATGCGCGTTATGTTTTCCTTCTTGGGGGGCTTTGCGGGAAATTTTAGCCGATATGAGAAGCCGATATGAGAGAGAGGGGGGCATGAAGAAAAGAGCCTATGGATGAGAAATTGTGGGCGCTTTGCGAGGGGAAAAGCTGTCGGCTGAGTTTCACATTGGGGAGATTGAGGAAATGGAGGGAGAGGTAACTATTAGTGGCTTGGAGTGAATAGAAAGCATGTTGTAGAACGAACATGAGGCTTAGGAGGAAGAGAAGAAGCAGTACAGCATTGAGCAGAGGCAAAGTTTTATAAAAAGGAAAGAGCAGAGGAGGAAAAGCAAGAGGGGATTTGGAGTGAATAGAAAGCATGTTGGGAAATGGAGGAAGATGTTTGAAGGGGGAATTAAGACCGTTAAAGTTTGTTTAGACGTATTGGGACACGTGTGTTCTGGGAGCTTTTGTGTTGCGTGTTAAGGGGGGGCATTATTTTACTCATGAAAGGGCAAGTGCTTTTTTATTGCGGTGACCATGATGCGCGTTATGTTTTCTTTCTTAGGGGGCTTTGCGGGAAATTTTAGCTGATATGAGAAGCCGATATGAGAGAGAGGGGGGCATGAAGAAAAGAGCCTATATGTGAGAAATTGTGGGCGCTTTGCGAAGGGAAAAGCTGTTGGCTGAGTTTCATTGGGGAATTGAGAAACTTGCGGGGGGGATGTTGGGGGGCAGTTTTTGTGTTTTCGGGGGTACAATACTTGAAGGATGCATTGAAGGATGCTGTCGCTTTTAGTCTGTGTGAGGGACACTGCTTAAACAGGGATACAGCTTAAAAAATGTGAATGTTTCAAAGAGAATATATTGCAAAAAAAACTTTAAAGGTGAAGGGGAGAAATACTATGCCAATCATTATCGATTGTGTTCAGGGAACAGAAGAATGGATGAAAGTGCGTAATGGTTTGATTACGGCTTCTTTGTTTGAGATGGTTATGGCACAAAAAAAACAGGGGCAAAAAACTTCACGATATCATAGTGTGATGATGAAATTGGCGGGAGAAAGAATTACAGGAAAAACCGTTGAGGAAGGAACAACAGTTTCTCAGCGACGCGGGACAGAATTAGAACCAATCGCACGACAGCTCTATGCAAAACTTACGCATACAGAACCTGAATGTATTGGCTTTGTTTTGGCAGATGATCGCGGACAAGGATTTTCTCCCGATGCTTTTGTGGGAGAAAATGGCTTATTAGAAATTAAAACAAAAAAACCTGAAATTTTGATCCCTCATTTCATGCAAAAGACTTTTCCAGCAGAACATAAAGCACAATGTCAAGGTGGGTTATGGATTTCTCAACGCGAATGGGTGGATTTAATGCTCTATTGGCCTGATATGCCACCTTTGATTAAACGTGCTTATCGTGATGAAGCGTATATTTACAAGCTGGAAAATGAAATTAGCCGTTTTAATGAGGCTTTGGAGAAGATGGTACAGCAAATTAAGTGTGTTGGGACAGGTTTTAGTATAAGGACAGAAATTGCTCTGAAGGAAAGGAAAAACAGAGAGCGGGGAGCGAATGCAAAGCGTCTGTTGGTGGGAAACACAAGAATGAGGCGGGCAAGAAAGGGATCTGTACAGCGTTGAGGAGGGGTAAAGTTTTATAAAAAGGAAAGAGCAGAGGGGGAAAAGCAAAGTGGGGTGTTTGAGGAAAGCGCAAGGAGGGAGCTTGGAATGAATATGAAAGCATGTTGGAAAATGGAGGAAGATGTTTGAAGGGGGAATTAAGACCGTTAAAGCTTATTTAGGCGTATTGAGCACGTTGTTGTTCTGGGAGCTTTTATGTTGAGTGTTAGGGAGGCACCAATAAATAAGGCAAGAGCTTTTCTTACTGAGAGAGTGCTGCGTATGATATTTTCGTTGATGGAGGATTCAATGGAGGTGATTGGTGTTTGCAGAAAAAGAGGAGAGGGGTAAGAGAAGAATAAACAAAAGAAGAATAAAATGGTGCTGCGAGAGAGGATTGAACTCTCGACCTCTCCCTTACCAAGGGAGTGCTCTACCACTGAGCTACCGCAGCCCCTTTTCAATCTTTGCGCTGTCTTGTGCCATATTGTCAGAAAATAGGCAAGAGAACATTTGTATATTCTTGCAAGAAAACGTATCTTATGTCATGACATATGTTTCTTATACGCTTGAATATTTAAGGTTATGAGTTGCTTGGATAGAAGCTCAACACTGTTTAAAAGGTTGCGCAATGACACAAATGCATCAAAAACAAAAACAAAATGAAATGAATCATCAAGATGAAAAAGCAAAACGACGTCAAGAAAGATTGGCGCAACAATTGCGTCAAAACCTGAAACGTCGAAAAGAGCAAAGCCGACAAAGAGCGCAAACAGAGCTCTAAAATGCAAAAAAATGTTTTTTAGTGAAGCTTTGCAACCAAACTTCTCAATAATTTGTTCTCATATTTAGAATGCGTTCTAAAACGATTAATAAAGCATAACTTCTCGAAGGGGGAAAAACCTTTGGAAGGGCAGGCACAAAGGAAAAGAGGGAAAACACGATGGATTCTATTCAAATTATTGGGGGAAAAAAACTTAAAGGAACAATTCCTATCTCAGGGGCAAAAAATGCTGCATTGCCTCTTATGATTGCGGCGCTTTTGACAGAAGAAACGCTCACTTTAGAAAATATTCCTCATCTGGCTGATGTCGAACTGCTTATTCGTATCCTCAATAATCATGGTGTTGGATATGCCGTTGATGGACAAGAGTTTAACGATGAGTGTGTGAATTCAAGAACAATTCATTTTACTGCGCAAAAAATAGCGACAACACGGGCGCCCTACGAACTGGTGAAAAAAATGCGCGCAAGCTTTTGGGTTATCGGACCTCTCCTTGCACGATGCTTAGAGGCTTATGTTTCGCTTCCTGGAGGATGCGCTATCGGAACCAGACCTGTCGATTTTATCCTTGAGGGGCTCAAAACTTTAGGCGCACAGATTACGATCGAAAATGGATATGTTCATGCAAAAGCACCAAGGGGGTTAAAAGGTGCTCACTATCGTTTCCCTAAAGTTACTGTTGGTGGAACCCATGTAATGCTTATGGCGGCGACAATGGCAAAGGGAACAACCTTTCTTGAGAATGCAGCTTGTGAACCAGAAGTGGCAAATCTTATTCGAACTTTGAATGCTATGGGGGCTCAAATAACTGGTGAGGGAACAACAACGCTTACAATTGAAGGGGTTAAAAAACTTAAAGGAACAAAAATACGCGTTATTGCTGATCGAATCGAAGCGGGGACATATGCAATGGCTGTTGCTATGACAGGAGGCGATGTCTTTCTTAAAAATGCAAATCCTAATCACCTCACAAAAGTGCTTAAGGTGCTCCAAAAAACAGGGCTCGAGATTCAAATAGAACCTCAAGGAATTCATGTTAAGCGAAATCCAAAGAACACCAAAATTATGCCTGTTGATATTAAAACAGGACCTTATCCTGCTTTTCCAACCGATCTCCAAGCGCAATTCATGGCGCTCATGACACGGGCTGAAGGCATTGCGCATATTACAGAGACGATTTTCGAAAATCGTTTTATGCATGTTCAAGAACTCAATCGTTTAGGGGCTTCGATAAAGCTTGATGGGCAAACGGCAACCGTTTATGGAACAGAGAATTTGCAAGGGGCTCCCGTTATGGCGACGGATTTGCGCGCTTCTGTTTCTCTTGTGATTGCAGCATTGGCAGCAAAGGGGGAAACAATCGTTAATCGTGTCTATCATCTTGATCGTGGATTTGAGAGATTAGAGGAAAAATTAGTCCGTTGTGGCGCAAAAATCCAACGCATCACAGTGTAATTCTCTTCAAAGGTATTCGGTCTCCCTTTAAGGGGCTTGATCTCAGACAACAAGGGTTGTTAATCCTCTCAATAAACGCGGGGCTCTCATGGTTTTGGAGTTTTTACGAGTTGGCATAAGCGTTTGAGAGGCGGGTGGGGCTTCATAAAACAAACAAATAGAGACTTGTATCATTGTTCTCAGTGTCGTTTACGGCGCTTATGACACGGGGTTGAGGGAACCACGCATATTACAGAGACGGTTTTCGAAAATCGTTTCATGCATGTTCAAGAACTCAATCGCTTGAGGGTGCAGATAAAGTGCCATGGGCGAGAGGGCAACTATCTCATGGAACAGAGAATTTGGAACAGAGAATTTGGAAGGGGCTCCCGTTATGGCGACGGTTTTGTATTTGCGCGCTTGTTGTTTCTTTTGTATTTGTGTTCGTTGTATTATCATTGTCAAAGCAAAGTATTAAAGAATATATATTCAAAATGATAGTAAATATTCACAGTATTTATTGTTTTTTAATATAAAAATATGGTAATAAAATAATTTATGTACTTTTATAGTATTTATAATTATTCAAGGAAAATAAAATGAAGAAGACTTTTAAATTATTGAGTGCTTTATTGATTATGATTGGATGTTATCAAGCTCAATTGCCTCAAACGATTGCAGGTACATGGAAAAAGTCTGGTGCAAATCAACTTGAAAAAAAAGTTCTTTATGATGACCCTGAAGATTTTCAGAATGACCCCGCTTATATAGAATGGTGTATAGTACATGACAAGAATCCGGAGTGTAATCCTTTAAAATCTCGCAATCCATGGAAGTTTAGTAGAACTCTTGGGCACGGGTATTGATGAAAAGGGCGATGTAATTTCTTTAATTGATGAAAAAATGAATATGGAAAACCTATAAAAGACGACCATAACAAAAAAGTCGCTTCATTCTTTAAAAGCTGAGGATGGCATTGTTAATGGGGTGCCGATAAAGTGCCCATGGACTAGAAGGAAATGCATCTCATAAAACAGAGTAGGGGTGCTCGTCATGACGCCTGATTTGTACGCTTTTTCTTGTCTTTGTTTTTCTTCCGCTTTAAAGGATGCATATTCCTGACTTAAGGGCTGTTTTGTAAAAAGTTCGGATTCTGTTGGCGCGGTTTGACCTACTCCTGACTACTCCATGTGGTTCACTTTAAAAAGGCTCTACGGGATAAGTCATGCCCATTTATTACACACTCTAAAAAAACACTTAAATATGTGAAGTTTTACATGCCTTATATCACGGCTCTAAACAACGATGTTTTACGGAAAAATATGATAAACCGCGCTTTTTTTTCAGTGAACACTAATGCGTATTGTTATTGGTTTTTTTTCTGTTAAGAAGCATATACAGTGTCGTAAAAGAGTTAAGTAAGAAATTTAAATAGCGCGTGAAGCATCAAAGAAACTTTGGAAAAATTTTTGAAAAAATTAGTTTAGGGGCGCTTTTTATAAAAGCCCGTCTTAGAGAGGCAGATAAGTCTTTCATCTGAAGATGGCTTGCTTTATGTTTCAAAACTTGATAAAAATTCAAAAAATATAAAAACTTCGAAAAAAATAGGAAGAGAAGCTTTTTCTGATATGCGGGGGGAAAATGGTTAATAAATTAGACAAAAAACAGATTATATTTTTAGTATTGCCATTCATATTTTCAATCATTGTAGCTTTTTTGGTCAATATAACGATCAATAACATTACAGAAAATGGAACGACGCCTGATGCTTATTGGTTTGTAAGATCAAAGCCACTGGATATTTTAATCCTTATTGCACTTTCATGTTCTTCATTCATCTTATTACAAAAAAGGCATATCAGAAAAAATATCATTATTTCGTCCATGATCATCTTTGGTTTGTTTGCAGCTTATTATAGTGCAAATGAATATATCAGACTCAGTCCCTATGTAGGTCAAAATAATATGACATGGGCGGATGTTTTTCCTTTCTTTGATAGGATGGTTTTAGGGGGTGTTATTGTTGGCATTGTTATCCTTGGTTACACGATAAAACGATCATTACCTAAAGCTTCACCTTTGAAAAATTCAAAAAATACAATCTTTGGTGGTGTTCAATGGATGAGTATGAAACGCCTTGAAAAGATTTTTCCAAGTGATGGCGAAGTCGTCATAGGAGAGCGCTATAGAGTCGACGAAGATGTTGTTAAAGATGTCAAATTTGATCCTAAAGACAAAACAACATGGGGAAAAGGTGGTAGACAGCCATTGTTAACATACAAACTTAATTTTGATTCAACTCATATGTTATTTTTCGCTGGTTCTGGTAGTTATAAAACAGCCAGTAATGTTATTCCAACTTGTCTCAAATATTCCGGTCCACTGGTCGTTTTTGACCCTTCAACTGAAATCGCTCCAATGGTAAAAAAAACAAGGGAGCTGTCAAAAAGAGAAGTATACGTTCTTGATCCTCATGGTTCTTCAACAAAAACTTTTAACCCTTTAGATTGGCTGTTAGATGAAAATCTCCCCCTTTATGAAAGAGAAGCGGGTGTGGTTGAAGTTGCTAGACTCCTTCTTTCTGAAAACGACAAATCAACTTCGACTGATCAATTTTTTGTATTACAAGCACATAATTTGTTAACAGGGCTTCTTGCGCATATTGTCTTTTCTGATGAATACGCAGTAAAGGAAAAAAACTTAAAAACCCTTCACACGATCATGTCAATGCCAGAACCCTCTGTGATTGGAAAATTGCAATCTATACGATCAAATTCTTCATCGCAATTTATTCGTGAAACCCTTGGCGTTTTTACAAACATGGCTGAACAAACTTTCTCAGGTGTCTATGCTACTGCTGCAAAAGATATACAATGGCTTTCACTCTCTAACTATGCAGATCTTATCAGTGGTCATGATTTTAAAACTACCGATATAACAAAGGGAAATATTGATATTTTTCTAAATATCCCCTCAAAAATTTTAAAATCTTATCCAGGTGTTGGGCGTATCCTTGTTGGCTCTTTTCTCAGAGCTATGGAAGCTGCTAATGGTAATTATGCAAAAAGAGCGCTCTTTATTTTAGATAATGCTGATCTTTTAGGATATATGAACATTTTAGAAGAAGCACGTGATCATGGACGCAAATATGGTATATCTCTCATGCTTTTTTACAAGTCTGTAGATCAAATAGAACACTATTTCGGTTCGTCAGGCGTTATGACATGGTTTGAAAATTGTGCTTTTGTAAGCTATGCCGCAATAAAAGATATTAAAACTGCTGAAAATATATCTAAGGCATGTGGTCAAATGACCATTGAAGTGAAAGATTCAAGCAAACCTCTAGGAGGATTCCATACAAGAGGGACAGAAAATATAAGCACCCAGCATAGACCTTTAATATATCCACATGAAATAACACGAAACATGCGAAAAGACGAACAGATTATTCTTATGCAAGGGCAACCACCTATCCGTTGTGGACGCTCTATCTATTTTAGACGTAAGGATTTAACAGCTCTTACTAATGAAAATAGCTTTTCTTCTCAATAAAGCACTTGTTTTTTAGTTAAAATGAATAAAATATTGTTGTATTTTGGGATGATATAATTAGAGATAAATTATTTTTATAGTACATTTTTATAGTACAGTGGCTTGAAAATGGGAGAGTCATGAGCAGTCTTTCTGCTAAGAAAACAAAACACCAAAGAAGAAAGATTAGATGCAAAACAGAGCATTGCTTCAACTATAATGCGTGGGGGTGTTCAAGATAATACGTAGAATATTCGTTTGGATATTTAAAACAATACGTAGAATGTTGGCTGTGATATTTAAAAGGTTGCTTTACGCAATCTTCCTTATTTTATTATTCATTCGTAAACCAGTTTTTGCCTTCTTAAACTTCTTTGCTGGTGGCTTGGCTTTATTCCTATTTTTTCTTTTTTTCGGATACACAGCAGGAGCTGCACCCTATGAACACCAAACAGCAATGGTCATTGGTGGTATCATCATGATATTTCTTTGCTTGTTTGCTCATGATGCCTATGAAAGGTTTTTACTACGTCTAGCATCTCTTGATTATGATCTTATACTTATTTCAATAAATAGAGCTCACTTCGTTCACACATAATTTAATCAAAAATGAGAGGTTATCTGCCTCTGATAAAAATACAAATAAAGACTGTTTTTAAATTTTATTGCCAATTTCCTGAAATTACTTTATTGTAAGCGAATGTTTTGGTCGTCTACGCAGCGATCAACAGGGAATGAAAGACCCGAAACTTGAGACACGTATTTATCCAGCTTTATGGATATCCCGGATTTCCGGGAGCTTTTGTTATGTCCAGGTGCGTCTGCGCACTAAAAGCAAAAGGCTGAGTCAAGTTTCAGCTCTTTCAACTCCCGGAATACCAATGCGAGGGCGCTCGCAACCGGCAGGGGAGCTTGAAGTGAAAGCTAAAAATCCACACTTTAACGACATTTCGATAGGCAGAAAAATTCGCTTTAAAAGAACAATGCTGGGGATGTCGCAAAAGCAATTAGGCAGCCAGTTAGGTGTGACGTTTCAACAAATCCAAAAATATGAAAAAGGCTCTAATCGTATAGGAGCGGGGCGTTTACAAGAAATTGCTGATATTCTCAATGTTCCCATTTCTTTTTTCTATACGGATCTCTCGACAAAAGAAAATGCCTTGGATCCTTATGATGAAAGGATTTCGAGTAAAGAAGAGCAAGTCCTTTTGAAAAGCTTTAGAGAGCTTAAACCTAAAAAGCAGAAGGCAATTTTGTGTTTGATTGTCTCATGAGATAAAAACACTGTTTTAAATTTATTGCTGGTCTCCTGAAATTATTTTATGAACAAGAACGAGGGTTCTCGTTGTACAGTGCGGTTGAATGGTGGAGCCCAAAGCCTGAAAATCCAAGCTGAGACATTAGCCTGCTTTATAAGTATCGCGAGATTCCGGGAGTTTTTGCCATGTCCAGGTGCGTTCTAGCACTAAAAGCAAAAAAAGCTGACTGAACTCAGTACTTTCAGACTCCCGGAATACGCATAAGAGGCGCTCGCAACCGGCAGGGGAGCTTGAAGTGAAAGATAAAAATCCACACTTTAACGACATTTCGATAGGCAGAAAAATTCGCTTTAAAAGAACAATGATCGGGATGTCGCAAAAGCAATTAGGAAGCCAGTTAGGTGTGACGTTTCAACAAATCCAAAAATATGAAAAAGGCTCTAATCGTATAGGGGCGGGGCGTTTACAAGAAATTGCTGATATTCTTAATGTTCCCATTTCCTTTTTTACGCTGATCTTTCAACAAAGGAAAACGTCTCAACTTGTGATGATGAGATCGGAAGTAAAGAAGAGCAAGTCCTTTTGAAAAGTTTTAGAGAGCTTAAACCTAAAAAGCAGAAGGCAATTTTAAGATTAATTTTTTGTTAGAATAAAGAAAAAATTAAAGAGGCTCTTGCTAAATAATAAATTATTCTATAAACCCTTTTTTAGAGAAGGGGGTTAGCATTTCTCCTCCCCCCCCCCCGCAGAAATGTCCAAATAGAACCTCCTTCTCGTCATTTTAAAAATCATGAAAATTTGGACCTTTTCCCTTTTTAAAGAGTGACTTATTTGTGTTAGAAAAGTTGCTGTGTTAGGCAAATTGGAAGGCGTGGTGTTTTTAGGGATTTGGGAAGGGCTTGAAAAGTCATCTTGCCAAAAAGAGTTCTCAAAAGGAAACATTGGAGAGCAATCATCCAAAGGGCGCCCAGTGGAGAGCGATCATCAAAGGGGGCGGCTTAAAGGAAGCTACCAAAAATCTGGAACTTCAGGCTTTAGATGAGGACCAATCCGTACTGCCGAGACCTTTTCTGCTAAACCTGTGCGGTCTGAAATCTCAACCGCTAAACCACAAAGGGTGGCGGGACCACATGCCGGTTCAAAACGATCTTGCTTCGTCTTATAAAGAAAACGGTGTAAGGGTTCTTCTTTGTCCATTCCAAGAGATGAGTTGTAATCTCCACACATGCCTGCATCTGTTAAATAGGCGCTCCCACCTTCTAAGATTTGTGCGTCAGCCGTGGGAATATGCGTATGCGTGCCAACGATAACACTCACACGACCATCAAGAAAATGGCCAAAACATTGCTTCTCGCTTGTCGTTTCTGCGTGAAAGTCAAAAATAACCGTATCGGCTTGCTCCATCAACGAACAGGCTAAAAGAATATTTTCTGCTGTTTCAAATGGATCTTCTACTTTGCACGGCATAAAAACGTTGCCCAACAGATTGGCGACAAGAACACGGGCTCCATTTTTTGCTGTAAAAATACCTACACCTCTTCCAGGAGTTTCTTTCGAAAAATTGGCAGGGCGTAAAAAACGATCACTCTCATGGGCATACTGCAATGCTTCTTTGTGAGAAAAAGCATGATTGCCCGTGGTGACAACATCAACACCGGTCATCAAAAGATCTTGATACGTTTCTTGTGTGAGACCAAAACCACCAGAGGCATTCTCACCATTTACCACAACAAAATCAAGCTGCCACTTCTTAATCAGTTGAGGAAGGTGTTCAAAAACAGCTTTACAGCCTGTGTTACCAACAATGTCACCTAAAAATAAAAAACGCATAGGCGCTTTAATCACATTTTAACATTTTAAGAAACCTTTTTCTGTAAAAATCCCCTGTACCTGTAGATCATGTTCTGCTGCGCGAATAGAGGAAACCTCCTGACATGAAAATCCTATGCCCCATAATGTTATTTGATGTCCTTGTTTTTCAAGAGCTTCAACCGCACGGTCATAATATCCTCCTCCATAGCCAAGACGGTGACATTGACGATCAAATGCAGAAAGCGGAACAATAATATTATTGGGGACAACAACGCTACTGTCTGCACTTGGACCAAAGGTGCCAAAACGCATGGGCTCTAAAATCGTGTTGGGCGAAAATGCACGGAAAACCATGGTGGTGGAATCAAGCACTGCTGGTAAGGCTAAACGTCCGCCGCGTAACGCTACAGCATCCAGTAAAGGACGCGGGTCAATTTCCGATTTAATGGGCCAATAGCCTGCTAAAATGAGCTGTGAAAAATTTGTCCCCTTTTTTTCAAGGTATTCAATAAAGTGGCAACAAGCACGCTGCGAAAAGAGTGCCCGCTCTTCTGTTAAAAGAGCATCACGACGCGATAAACCGCTTTTTCGCTGCTGTGTACGAAGGGATAAAGCCGATTCACAGAGGGGATTATGTGTCATTGTCTCGCCAATTGTTTTATAAGATGCTGGTATTTTATCCATTGTTGGCGTTTTGTAAATCTCTGTGTGGATAAGAGCTGTGCTCATGAAAAAATGTGCGCTCTTATGGTAGGGTATCTTGATGCGACAAGCTGCTTTTGCGTTGCTTGCGTGCAAAGGGATGAAGCAGATTCACAGAGGGGATTATTTTTGTAAGTGCTGTCTGTTTTATAAAATAAAGCTCAACGTAATTTTTATTTCTTGAAAAGAGCATATCGTCATTGGTCTTATGTAAAAGGACGCTCTCAATTTTTATCTGGAAAAATTTTGATGTAAAAAAGGGTGATCCACAACAGCCGATGGAAAAAGCTGATCCCGGGAACCTATACAAATAGGTGGGCGCCATATGAAAAAGCCCACGGGCTTGATCAGGGACAGCTCCCTTGGAGATCATTAAGGTCTCAGGAATACGTTATTTCCTGTCGAGAAGCGCAGAACACCCTCCTTAATATAAAACAATTTCAGAGTTTCTGCTAGAGATAAAATAACCTCAATCTCTTATTTTTCATAAAGTTTTTTCAGGATGATTCTATAACCTTGCGGGTGGCTGCTAGAAATGGCTGTATGATATATAGAACGCGTTATTCAAAGTAAAAAAAGCAAAAAATATGAGTGGGAGTGGGTGATTGAGTGAGGCATAACGGTTTATTGGCAATCGCTTGATTTTTATGTTTCGCGGGAATACTTGGGGGAGCTTTGAAGGGGAATATTTTTTATTCAAGGATGTTTGTTAACTGACGTTGCGTCTTTGAAGTTTTTGCCTCGTGGGGAATATTTCAGTGCTGTTTTATCAACTTTGAGGGCAAATTGTGAACGCTTTTCGTTTCTATGATTTTCTAAGTGTAAAAAGGTATCTCCAATCATGGGGTGAAGGCTATGAGAGTGTTCGTGAAGAGCGAAATATAGTAAAAGATAAATATTTTTTGTCTTTAGAATGAAGCAAACACAATAAAGAGGTGATAAAATCTAAAAAGGGAGGAAACATGAGACTTATCAACTTTAGAAAATTATATACTTTTACTTTCAAGGCGACAATTAAAGAACCTGTTAAGCCCTATATGGTTTCAATTGTTAATGTTGAAGATCTAACAGATATCACTGTTTTTACAATAAACGATGGTGATCCTGTTAGACTTTTTTTAGAATTTGTGAAAAAAATAGAAAACAGTACAAGATTTTATGCTTATAACCTAAACTATGATTATGCTATTATTCGATCATGGTGTCATTTTAATCAAAATGATCTTATAACACCTAAATTTTATGATTTTATCTCGCAAAAGGATAGAGTTCTTAGATCGGAACTTGCATTTCAATCAAATAAATCAAAAAGAGTTTATCTATTCGATTCATTAGAGTTATTTTTAGTTCCTTTACAAGACATAATAACAGCTTTTACCGATTTAAAACAAAGTGAATCTTCTCTCTTTGAGTGCATTGATGATGTTATTATTCATCAAAATGATATCGACTGCTGTGTGAATGAAAGCAAGGGATTAGCCATTGCTCTCAAAAAAAGACTCCAATGGGGAAGAAATAAAATGACTTTTGCAGCTGATGCTAAAGCTGTATGGTCAGAAAAAATGTTTAAAAAATTTACAAAAATTAAAGCAGAAACATATTTATTCCCATCTTTAGAAGAAGGTGATGATTATATTTTTAGAAAAGCAAATGACGGTGGTTTTTGTTTTTTTAATAGATATATGGGTAAATTCATAAATAAAGAAATTGAAATTTATGATGTCAATAGTATGGGCCCTGCTATGATGTTAAAACAATTACCTATAGGGGCACCTCTTTATAAAAAAGGTAAAATTGAAACTAATGACTTACACCCTCTAGGTCTTCAAAGATTTTATATAAACTCAGCAGAATTAAGAGAAAACAAAATACCTATTTTAAATAATAACACACAATCATCATCTGGGGGTGTTGAATATTTACAAATTTTATCTGAATACGAATGTGAACATAAAAAAATATTCATGTTAACATTACAAGAATTTGAATTGTTTAAACAATCTTATCACTACCAAAATTTGGAATTATTAGATGGTTATCTCTTTCAAGCAAGAGATGACCTTTTTACTGATTATATTGATGAATTTTTTGAATTGAAAAATTCTTCAGATAAAACAATCAGCAGAATAGGAAAAATGTTTCTTAATTCATTATGTGGAAAAATGGCTGAACGTCCTCATAGAATTAAAACATATATCGAATTTGAAAATGATGTTCTTAGATTTATTTGGGGTGAAACAATATTCCAAAAATGTGGTTATTTGCCAATTTCTTTATTTGCTGGAAGCTATGCTCGTATGTTTTTAATTGAGTCTATTTACAAAATTGGACTTGAAAATTTTATCTATTGTGACACTGATAGTATCCATTGTTTCAAAACTGAAAATGCTAAAAAATTAGATATTCATCCCTCTAAAATAGGGGCTTGGAAATTAGAAAATAAAAAGAAAATTATAGCAGCTAAATATTTAGCTCGTCGTCGGTATTGTTTGCAATTTGAAGATAATACTTTTCAAGCCGTTTGCCCATATATACCTTCTGACAAATTAACGCCTCACATCAAGTCATTGGATGATTTTCAACTTGGTAAAAGCGTTAAAATGACAGGTTTTAAAATGGGTGTTGGTGGTCTATACCCAATAGAAAGATTTGTTTCAATTTAAAGGAAAATAGGAAAGTGACTATACTGGGAGATGAAAACGTGCATGGAAAGGCGTGAGGGTATCAAATTTTATCCTGTTATGGCGTAACATACTGTTATTTACTGGCAATATAAGGTTGCTATCCTTGATAGGTTCAATGTTTTAATGTGTGTGGTCAATGTCCTTAAGTTTAAGAAAATCCCATATGTGGGAAACCAAGAGAAGTCTACTAGAATTCGGATTGTTTACAGTCCGAAGCGGGTTAAGAGACTTCGTGCTTTAAGGTGTGGGGAGGATATTCATTGGCAATCGCTTGATTTTTATGTTTCGCGGGAATACTTGGGGGAGCTTTGAAGGGGAAATATTTTTTATTTAAGGATGTTTGTTTAACTGACGTTGCGTCTTTGAAATTTTTGTTTTGTGGGAAATATTTCAGTGCTGTTTTTCAACTTTGAGGGGTGGAGGAGAGCCGATACGGTATGTGCTGCTATGGTTGAAGCTTATAAAAATAAAAAAAAAGACGATAATAGTTTATCAAAGGGCTCAGCGATGTTTTAAGTTTTTTTTCAAAAAATATTTTTTGAGGATCGTGTTTACAAAATTTTTTTATCCATGATGGAGAGATGTGAAAAAAGAGGCGATGTGAAGAGGACTCAAGCGTGAAGCGTTTGCTTGCTAGGAGAAGAAATTCTTTAAGGGGTATATTGGAAGTGTTTGGACGCTTCCTTCAATACAAAAAAGGTCAAAATTCAAAAAAGACATTTTCAATTGCGTGGGGTGGGGTCAATTGCGTGCGGGGTGTTTGAGGGCGTGGTTATGAGCAGGGGGCTTTGAGTTTATTGAGTGGAATGTAAAGCTGGCTTGCGTCTTATCCAAGTTTGAAAGGATGCGTAAAGCATCTCGTTCTTGAATGGTTTCAAAGAGCTTGTGGTGATTGTTCGTCTAACAGAGCTTGTACGCGCTTTTGAATTCTGCGCATTTGTGGGTAATATTCTAATGCGGTTTCATAGGCTTTAAGAGCCAGTTTTGGACGCTCTGTTGCTTCCATGGTAACGCCAAGTTCAAAAAAAGCTATATAGTTGCGCGGCTCAAGTTCAAGAGCATGGTTGAGATCAAGCATGGCAAGCTTGAAATCGTTTAGTTGAATGTGAATCCAAGCACGTCTTACCCAAGCTTCAGCGTGAGTAGGTAAAAGTGCAATAGCATTATCAATATAATCAAGTGCAAGTCCATAATCGTCGCTACTGATTGCATTTTCAGCCCATGACATTAAAAGATCAATCGTCTCACTCCCCGATTGGGACCACAAATGTTGAAGTTGTTGACTGATCTTTTTTGCTTGAGAAACATCAGCACAATATTTCAACTCTTTCAGTAAACGTAAAATTTCGGCTTCTTTGCGTTGCTTAACTCTGTCAATATGGGAAAGCTGCTCTTTGTCAAGATCTTCAAGAATAACCGCAGACAAATCAGAATCGGAGGGCGTTGAGGAAGGGGGAGGAGAATTGGGAATAAGATCATCTAAGGGTAAAAGCGATTGTGGAGAAGGCCGATCTTCAGGAAGCGAAGGAGGATTTTGCCCATAGCTCGAGGGAACAAAACAAAATATGCCAACAAAAAAAAGAAAAAAAACGCGATTGAAAATACAGAAAAAACGCGACTGAAAAAATCGAAAGGTTTTTAAAAAAATAGAAGAATCCATAAAAACAAGCCCCCAAAAGATAAATCACCAAATATTATCAAATACTAGACTTGTAATCAACGAACTTATAACCAACCGACTCGTAACCCAAAAAATCTTAAGAAAAAATTTTTAAGCCTACAAAAAGTAGGCATAAAAACATTAACCAAAAGAATTAGCCTTGACGCGCTCTAAAACGAGGGTTCGTCTTATTAAGAATATAAATACGACCCTTACGACGCACCAAACGATTGTTACGGTGGCGCTCCTTTAGTGCTTTAAGCGAATTTTTAATTTTCATCATATTCACCGTTAAACAGTTTACGTAACACAATACTATGATACAACATTAAAACAACTATGATATAACATTAAAACACAAAAATACAACACCACAACCCCAATACACTGTTCACTCAATGAACATTGCATTGCGATATTGTACTTGCATCATAACATCACACGACACACTTTTTCACTGTGATCACAAAAAGAAAAACGCACCCTTAAGGTACGCATTAACACACTTCATTAGCACAACGAATAAGTGAAAATTGCAAAAAAAGTAAGGAAGATTTAACAAGAAGTCTTATTCTTGTCAAGGGTGTATTATACATTTCCTATGGTGGGTTAATGGTTTCCTTGAAGGTAAAAATATTCTCGCAAAAGAAGGACAAAGAGTGGAAAAAAGTAAAAGCCTTTTCAGCTTTAAACAAATAAGCTCTGTCAAGGGGGTGTTGAAAGGTCAGGAGCGCTGTTGAGCCGTTGGATTGTTGATTGGTGTGGTTTTTGAGGGTGGGGGGTATGGAGGAGAAGGAGCTTGTAGGAGGGCGTGAAGCTCTGCTAGGGGGCAAATTAAAAGGATTGGGGCGGGGGGCGGCGCGCTTTGAGCCGCTGGATATCGGTGTGAGGGGAGAGGTTGTTTTTCAGTTCATTGAGGGGAAAAGCATTTGTATATATGTGGGTTTAAAATTTGCTAGCTGGTCCCATTAATTGGATGACATGCCCCATTTTGCGGTAGGGTTGAACAGTGCTTTTGCCATATAAATGGATCGAGGTGCGCTCTTGCTTCAGAAAATATTTTAACGTGCTTAAATTTTTCCCAAGAAGATTTGTCATTTGGCAATCGCTATGGCGGTATGTGCTGCCCAATGGAAGACCGCAAATAGCACGGATATGCTGTTCAAATTGTGAAGTTATGCATGCTTTTTGTGTCCAATGACCAGAATTATGGACACGCGGCGCGAGTTCATTTACTAAAAGATGACCATCCGTTAAGACAAAAAACTCAATACAAAGAACACCAACATAATCGAGGGCATCCATGACTGTTAGGCTGATTTCTTGGGCTGCTTTTTGCACGTCAAGTGGAATATGTGATGGAACAAAGGATTTATGAAGAATTCCGTTTTTGTGTTGGTTTTCAGGGCAATCATAAAAAATATGTTCTCCTTGTTTTGTGCGAGCCGAGAGAACTGAAATTTCCGATAAAAAAGGAACTATCTCTTCCAAAATACAAGGCTGCTCCTGAAAAGTCCTTAAGGCTTCGTCAAGGGTTTGTTCATCGGGGTGGTCAAGCTTGATCTGGTTTTTTCCGTCATAACCAAAACGACGCGTTTTTAAAAGACCACGTCCGCCTAAGGCATCGAGCGCGGAAAGAAGAGAAGAAGAATTGTCAACAGCATACCATGAGGCGGTGCCAATCCTTTGATCACGCAAAAATTGCTTCTCAAAAAGTCGATCTTGCGTGATCTCTAATGCTTTGGAAGAAGGATAAACAGGCTTACTCTTCTCTACATATTGAACCGTTTGAAGCGAAAGATTTTCAAATTCATAGCTGACAACATCACACTGAGAAATAAAATGATCTAAAGCTGATGTATCGTCATAGGAGGCAACAATATGGCTGTTTGCTGTTTGAGCGGCTGGGCAATCGGCCTCAGGGCAAAAAATAACTGTTCGAAATCCTAATTCTGCGGCCGCTATGGCGAGCATCCGTGCTAACTGTCCGCCGCCGATTAAACCAATGACGCTGCCTGGAGGTAACATGTTAGGTGAGAGGGTGTTGGGTGAGGGGGTGGTGTTGGAAAACGGTGCCATTTTAACCCTCCGTTACAGGCGTTTTGGCGACATTAGCTGTTTGTTGTTGACGCCAATCTTGTAATCGTTGGGCGAGATCATGATCATAAATGGCCATAACGGCTGCGGCTAAAAGTGCTGCATTAATTGCACCTGCTTTGCCAATTGCTAATGTGCCAACGGGTATCCCTGCTGGCATTTGCACAATTGAAAGCAAAGAATCTTGACCAGAAAGAGAATGAGAATGCACTGGAACGCCAAAAACAGGAAGAGGCGTAAGGGCTGCTAGCATACCAGGAAGATGCGCTGCGCCCCCTGCACCGGCGATTAAAACTTTAAACCCTGCTTCTTTTGCTTCTTTTGCAAATTGATAAAGGCGTTCAGGGGTTCGGTGTGCTGAGACAATATGCGAACTATGAGAAATACCAAGATTTGTCAAAATATCTGCGCTATGGCACATCGTTTGCCAATCCGATTGGCTCCCCATTAAAATCGCGACATCACATGATTTTTTCATCATTCACCATCCTTTTCAAAGGTTCAATGCGATTCTTTATCATTATTTTTTTTAAAGTTTTATATTCTCTTTGCAAAGCCAATTGATGACAGAGAAACAGTTATTTTTCAAATAAGATGGAAAGCTAAAAATTTAAAGGGGGATCTCGAGAGATGAAAAATTAAAGTATTGAAGGTTATGAAGCACTTCTTTTGAGGGGGAGGGATGAATTTTGAGGGGAAGTGTTAAGGGGTGGTGTTGGACCTATGAGGCTGTTGAGCTGCGGAATTGCTGTTTATTTAAGGTAAGAGGAAAAAATACATCGGGGGAAAGGCATTGATTGTAAGTTTTTTTAAAAATGTTTCATTTTTATTTGCCAAAATAAACATGGTCACCATATATTATGAAATCTGCTGCAATTTGAAAAATTGCTCATGAGAAAAAGAGATTTTTATGGCGAAAATGCGTTGCAAAGTGAGGATATTCTTTGAGAAAAAAGAGATATCGATCTCTTAATTTCAAAGGCTATTTATTTTGCTGTTCAAGTGATTATTTTAATTGAGTGGGGGGATATGCTCTTTGTAATCGTTGATATATTTTAATAATAGCTGATATAAAGGGAAGCGAATAATCAGCGCTTTTGTGCTTTTGTTGAGATGTGTTTCTTAGCGATTATATGGTTCTTTGTTTTTTCACTTAGATAGTATGACAAGAAAAGTGAATGACGAATTGTGAATAATAAATCCATGGTCTCTTTTTTGCCCAATTTTGTAATAATGGTGGAAGCTGAAATAAATTAAGAGTTAAACACCGGATGTAAAGGAGATTTAAAGCTATGTTTTTTCCATTTTTAATCGCTTTAGGTACTGCAATAACGACTATGTATGGCAAAAAAAATATAAGTTATGCTCTGTGGGCAGTTTTATTCGTTGTCATTCTTCTCACTTTCAATCATCACGCAACTTCTACTTTAAATTTATCTTTTTGAGAGAATAGCCATGGAACATGTTGAACAAAAAAATCCTCACTTCGTCATCTTTATGAATACGCTAGGACTCATTGGGTTATCCATTGTCTTGGTGGTGGCTTTTTATTATCAATTGGTAAAGTTTGAGTTACCGTGTCCCCTTTGTTTGCTGCAGCGCGTTGGATTGATGCTAGCAGGTTGTGGGTTCTTGCTCAATATTCACTATAAGGTGAAAAATACCCATTATGGTATGGTTATTCTCGGTTGTATGGTAACGAGTGCCGTTGCAGCACGGCAAGTGTTTTTGCATATAACACCTGATGATTTGGGATATGGTTCAACGTTCTTTGGATTGCATTTTTATACTTGGGCTTTCATTATTTCTGTCCTTTGTATCTTTGCTGTCACATTTGTCATGATTTTAGGCGAATTGGCACACAAGTTCAAAGAATTTTCTCCTTTTCCATTTTTGAGTAAAACGGCAAGTTTTTTATTTGTGTTTTTGATTGCGGCAAATTTGATTTCTACCATACTGGAATGTGGTGGCGGACAATGTGCCGATGATCCTGTAAGGTATGAATTGTTATCAAATTGGTTCCCTTCATAGTCTTGAAATTTTTTAATAATCCCTCATCATGGTTTTATTGTTAAAGAGGCGGAAATATTTAAAAGTCCGCTTCTTTTTTATTGACTGGGAAGACATTTCAGCAAGCTTTTCGATAATCTGATCTTTTATGCCAACGCTGCCTTTTATGAGCGCTTGCGATTGGTATTTTTTTAGCGAAGACCTGCTCTGTGAACCTTTTATACGGTCTTTTGAGGGAGATGAAGGGATTGGTCGGAGGCGTTTATAGGGCAGCCCCAAATTGTTGAGCCGCGTGGGTTAAAAAATTCGTTTTTTAAAGGTGCATTAACGATAAAATTTTTTTCCTCTTGATTTTTCTTAACGTTGTGTTAAATAAACCTTTGTATTCATTTTTGATGCTTCTGAAGTATCTTTGCTGCTTTTAGAGGGATTAATTTAAAATTTTGAAAATTATCTGAATAATTTTCTACAGGGGTTTGTTTATTAGAGGCAAACCTTTTTTTTTATCTAATTTTTAGATGTTTTTTCAATGTGAAGCCTTTTTTAGAAAAAGGTAAGCATCTTGATGATGACTCTCCTATTTGTTAATATATTGATTTATAATGAAATCATTTTCAACGTGAAGCACAACGCTGAATAGAATAAGATTTTCTCATCATCAGTTCTCTTATATTGAATCAATTAAAATTACTTGCTTGCACATCATGAGCGGGCGGGCCATGTGGGTCAAAACTTTACAAGAAAGGCATAACTTTAATGAATTGGCTCTTGAACTGAAGGCTGTCGGCAACATTAGAAGCTGGCAGAATTTTTGTGATAGTGCCGGTTTTGTTCCTGCATAAGCGTAAAGATAAGGAGGGTTGAATGGATTTTATTCCCTTCATGGGGGCTTTACCATGCCTTTATGGATAGCGTTTGCGAAATGGGTGTGACGAGCGTTGAGAGATCTGTCTTTAAAACAAGCGTGTGAATATGCAACGCAAGTATCGTGTGTTTTGTGCGTTTTGTCTTACGAAAAAATACTGACTTATAAGGATAAGTTATCGTTGCGAATGTTGAATGAGAAAAACGAAAAGGTTCTCTCATTTCAAATTTTCTTCTAGTCAATCAATTAAATGTACTCTCGTACGTTACAAGAAAGCACTGGGTGTAAATAAAAGTTCTTTTAAAAGTCGTAAAATGCTTCTTATGAACCCTTTTGATAGCTAGAATTTGTCGAAAAATTTTATGTTGGTCAAGGGAAATAATAGGGCGGTTTATATCTATGATTTAAGTAAAAATAGGAGGATTTAAATGAAAAGGGAGGCGAGATTTTAAAGACAGTTGTCGAGAACGTTATTGTGTAATGATTTTTTACAGATTTTCTGATTTCTTTAAATATGTAAAAACATAAAAACGGAAATGTGCAAAAAAGGAAGCTGGGACTTTATGCGTGGTGTGTGATTTTATCATGGCATGGAATGGCATGGCATGGCATGGCATGTGATGAGAGGAGTGGAGGGAAGATTGGGGTGTGGGGAAGTTGCTTTTGACGTGGGATTGACCGGTGCTTTGCGTGATCTTACTTTAGGGTGGTGAAGGGGCAAGAATATTTTAAAATAGGACGTATCTGTCGCGTTTGATGAAATATCATCCTTTGAGGGGTGGTGATCTGAAATCAGCAGGGGAATTCGCTAGAGTAAGAAGCTGTATTGTTGACAAACCTATGTTTACAAAGCGGTGCGAGAGGAATTTGAAAGTTTCGTTTGGCTGCTTTCTGTAAATGTAGAGAAGCATAAAAACGTTGATCCGTAAAATAAAAATGTATATCCGTAAAATGATGCGGAGGGATTTATGCTTTGTGTGCGCTTTTGCTTAATCAGAAATCAACCATAAGATTGCTTTTTGTTTTTTCGGCTGGAGCTCTCTAAAATTTTTTAAAAGGGCGTGCTCTTTTTCGCTATAGGTGTATTGATTGTGGTGTAAGAGAGTTTCTTTTGTTGAAAGATCTTCTTTTGTAGCAAGGTCTGCATAAAAAAAGCTTATGGGAACATCTAGTTTTTGGGCGATTTCGAGTAAACACCCTGCGCTTACACGATTGAAGCCTTTTTCATATTTTTGGATTTGTTGGAAACTGACGCCTAAATAGTTTCCTAATGCTTTTTGGGAAAGTCCCATTGAAATGCGTCTATGACGAATTCTTTTGCCTATCAAAATGTCGATAAAATGTGGATTTTTGGTTGGCACGTCAAGCCCCCCGCCGGTTGCGAGCGCCCTCGCATTGGTATTCCGGGAGTCTGAAAACACTGACTTGACTCAGCTTTTTGCTTTTAGTGCTGAGAAGCACTTGGACATAGCAAAATCTCCTGGAATTCCGGGAAACCTACAAAAGTGGGCTCAATTGTACGCTAGGGTTTAGGGCTTGTTTTCCCTCTTGATCGCTGCGTAGACGATCAAAATCACTCTTTAAGTGATAAAGTAATTGCAGGAGATTGGCAAGAAGAATCAAAGTAATCTTAAAGACTACAAGATTGGGTACTCTTTAAAAAAGTGCGAAATATGGATTATAAATAGCGTTTTTTTCTATAGAGATGTCGATAAAATTTGGATTTTAGTTTGTACTTCAAGCCCCCCTCCGGTTGCGAGCGCCCTCGCATTGGTATTCCGGGAGTCACAAGTACTGAACCCTAGTCAGTTTTTTTGCTTTTAGTGCTTAAAGCACTTGGACATAGCAAAAACTCCCGGAATTCCGGGCCCCCCACAAAAGTGGGTTCTATTGTACGCTAGGGTTTAGGGCTTGTTTTCCCTCTTGATCGCTGCGTGGACGATCAAAATATCTTTTAAGTCATAAAGTAATTTCAGGAGATTGGCAAACAAAAATAGTTTTTATTTATAAACTTTATTTTTTAATGAGAGGCTTTCCGTCTTTCAAACTCTCCGGAACGCTCACCAAAATCATGATTTCAGATCCGCGTTTAATGAGGAGACTAACAATCCTAGGTTCTTAAGGTCAAGGAGACCATTACATGGCGCCTAACGGCGTCCTTGACCCCAAGAACCTAACGGCTTGTTTTGTCTCTCTCACGCGGCTCCGAAATCATGATTAGAAGGGGAGCTTATAGGGGGTGTGGTATCAGGCATATCAATTTATCAAGGTGTTTTTTGTGAGAGTGTGTGATGAATATTTAGGCTGGATTTCCTTTTCTGGTCTGGTGAAATAGTCTCGTTTGAGGGGTGTGATCTGAAGTCCGTGGGGGGATCTGAAGTTTATAGGGGGTGTTGGCTAGGTAAGAAGCTGGGTTGTCGAGTATTGTTTTTAGAGTAGCGCGGGGTGGGGTGGAAGTTTCGTTTGGCTGCTTTCTGTAAATGTGTAAAGGCGTGAAAACGGAAATGTGCAAAAAAGGAAGGTGCGACTTTATGCGTGGTGTGTGATTTTATCATGGCATGGCATGTGATGAGAGGAGTGGAGGGAAGATTGGGGTGTGGGGGTGACGCGGTCTATAAAGGGGGGTAAAGCTGGGATGAAGAGGCGGGTGCGTTGATGAGAGAGAAGAGAGGGGGTAGGGAATGGGAATGAACAGATTAGAAGGGGGGGATAAGAGACGGTGGTGCGAAGGGGATGCATGAAGGATGGTGTGAGGAGATAGGCTTGGCTTATGGTCCTTAATGAAGTGGTGTCATTTGAGGGGGTGATCTGGAGTGCGGGGGGGGATCTGAAGTTTATAGGGGGTGTTGGGTAGGTAAGAAGCTGGGTTGTCGAGTATTGTTTTTAGAGTGGTGTGGGGAGGGGTGGAAGTTTCATTTGGTTGCTTTCTGTAAATGTGTAAAAGCGTGAAAACGGAAATGTGCAAAAAAGGAAAAGGCTTTATGTCGTTAGGGGCGTTGTGGTTAATGATACGCAATGTATGGGGATCGTGTTTTCGAAGGTAGGGAGAGCAACATAAATGGAAGGAGTGGCTTAGAGGAAATGTGTGGAGAGAGGAAAAATGGGGCAAGGCTGTATGGGAAATGCATAGAGAGTGGCGTGTGGGGTGGTGAAGGATGTTGTGGAAGGCTGCGTGAAGAATGGAGGAGGTTTTTGAGAAAAGGAGGGGGCTTTTGGTGTGGGGAGTGGTGTTTATCTGAAGGGCGCATGTTTAAGGTGTGGAAGGGAGAAGGTGAGGAAAAGTTGGAGGGAGGATGATTGTTTGTAAGTGGTGGAGGATAAGTCAGAGGCGTTGGGAAAATGCTTGAGGGGGAGAAAATTTAGCGTAATTTCTCGTCACTCTGAAATCAAGATCATCATAAAAATTGGAGGAAATGGGTGGGTAAAATTGGTGGAGAGAAAGTTTTGTGCCAAAATGTGTGGGGTGATGTTTTTTGAGCGCATGAGAGAGTAAACTTGAAAAACCTTTCTCTTTTTGTTGAATTTTTATTCACAAACTCAAGAAAATAGGGTATGAACGCTGGAAATAACGCACAGCTTAACAAAAATGTGCACTGTAAAGGAAATGTTTGTTTATGTCAAAAGAAGAAGTTTTAGAATTTTCTGGTATCGTTACTGAACTCTTACCGAACGCAATGTTTCGTGTGAAACTGGAAAATGATCATGAAATTATTGCGCATACTGCTGGTAGAATGCGAAAAAATCGTATTCGCGTGTTGGCAGGTGATAAAATCATGGTGGAAATGACACCTTATGATTTGACAAAAGGGCGCATTACATATCGCTATAAGTAGCTTTAGGGGTGGCTTGTGCTTTTTTGTAAAAGCCATCATATTATTTCTATTATTTTTTAACAGTTTTTAAGCTTGCTTTTCATGAGTGAAAAAAGGGGAGTGTTTGAATGGCCTTGAAAAACTGTAAAATTAATGCGGAAAAAGATCAAGGAGATTAATGGCGCTTAAAAAGGGGCTCTTAAAAGGGAGTGCTTAAAAAGGGGCGCTTAAAGGGGGTCGCGTAAAAGGGGGTGTTTAAAAGGGGTGAGAGGGAAGTCGATTGTGAAGGGGTGGAAATGAAAAATATAAGAGAGTGGGGGGAAAAACGTTTGGCAGATGCTCTTACAGAAGAAATTCATTTGGTGCTTGCTTCCGCTTCGCCAAGGCGTTTAGCGCTCTTAGCACAAATAGGGATTGATCCTCAGCAGGTTTGTGCAAGCGATATTGATGAAACGCCAAAATTAAAAGAACATCCTGCAAACCTTGCCAAACGTTTGGCAAAAGAAAAAGCCCTGAAAGCCCAAGAAATTTTGCGCTGGTACAATCAGAATGCTCAAGAAGAATTACCTCAACAGAAAATGATTATCTTGGCTGCTGATACGGTGGTGGCTGTGGGGCGCACCATTCTCCCTAAACCAGAGGGTGAAGACGAGGCTTATGAATGTTTGCGATACCTTTCGGGGCGGGCGCATAAGGTCTATGGCGCTATTTGTGCCTTGAATGAAAAGGGGAAAAAAACCGTAAAATTGGTTGAAAGTCGTGTCCGTTTTAGACGCTTAACCCCTGCTGTGATGAAGGCTTACCTTGCTTCAGGAGAATGGCAAGGGAAAGCGGGTGGCTACGCTATTCAGGGAAAAGCCGGTGCTTTTGTTGTCTATATCAGGGGGTCTTATTCCAATGTGGTTGGTTTACCGTTGGCTGAAACAGCCGATCTCTTGACCGCTTATCACTATCCGCTTTTTACGCACTGGGCTGAAGAAACGCATTAGAAAAACTTTAAGGCAAGATCAATGCAAGGTGAAAACCAAAAAAAAGAGAAAAGCCAAAATGAAAAAAAAGGAACAGAAGAAAAACTAATGAAGGAGCAAATGACAAAGGTGCGCCAAGAAAAAAAAGAGCTCAATTTGCAAAAAGAGACTCGCCCTCCGCATCCTTGTCCGATTTGTGGTCAGATGGCACAACAAAACGCCTATCCTTTTTGTTCCACACGGTGCCGAGCCATTGATCTTAATCGTTGGCTTTCTGGCGCTTATATTTTACCGCCCCCGCCGCAGAAAAGTGATGAGGAAGAATAAAGAGTCCTCTTGAGGAGAGAATGCTCAGAGCGTTTTTTGTGTTGGAGCTTAAGGGGGTACGCGGGATTATTGTAAATGGATTCAAGGGTTGGATTAACGGCTTGCTTATTGTCGTCGTTCGTAGAGATGCAGATTAAGTTCAATCAATGGTGGAAGTGTTAATACATATCTAAGACTTAGCACTAGTGGTTTTGTAATTATAAATTTCTTTGTTGCGGGGAGGTCGATAATGTCTTTAGGGTGTGAGGGAAGAATTGATCATCTCATCAGTATTGCTGAGGTATGGCTAAGGAAAAAGAAGGGGCGCGTGTTTTGGTGCAAATAGATGGGGCAGCAAACAATCGCTTGCTGGTGCTTTGTTGCGGAAGGTTGTTGATGTCTTTAGGGTGTGAGGGAAGAATTGATCATCTCATCAGTATTGCTAAAGTATTGCTAAGGAAAAAGAAGGGCGCGTGTTTTGGTGCAAAGAGATGGGGCAATAAACAATCGCTTGTTGGTGCTTTTGCTGGGTAATGGTATGGTGTCATTTGGGGGCTGGATTGATTATATCGTGATTTTGACCGTATCTGTGTTCATCTGGAAAGCTGATCAATATGATGTCGCTTTTATTGGAGCGGCAACATTATTACCTGGTATCGTTCTGTCTAAGCCAATTGGAATGTTGGTCGGTAGCCGTTATATGATCCATTGGTTGCGGGCGTCACTGCTGTTACGGGCGCTATGTACTGTCGGTTTATTGCTGGCGACGAGTCTGCAAGGATTTATTATATTGGCAGTTATTCGAGCGACATTCAATAGTGTCGCCATGCCTGCAATTTCCGTTCTTAGTGCAAATTCGGTGCCTAAACACGAACGGACCCGTTACTATTCTGTGCTTAATATGATCAATAGCATGGCGAAGATGATAGGACCTGCTTTGGGTAGTGCTCTCTCTGCATTTTTGTCAGATACATATACTTTATTGTTTTCTGGATTTCTGACATTGCTAGGCTTTATCGTGTTTTGTTTTATTGGTGCACAACCTGTCTCGTCGCTAAGAATAAAAAAAGCGAATACCACGCAAGCACAGCAGAGGCTTTATGGGACAACTTGGTATGCCTATGTGGCGGTGATATTTGTGTATTTTGCCATGATCTTTATGGTGAATAATCAGTTGCCCGTTATTCTTAGTGTAATGAAAATGAATAAACAAGCTCTTGGGATGTTGGTATCGGCTTCGGCGATTGGTAATTTTCTCTATGGGTTTTGGCGTGTGAAACAATCAAAGCATAAACCCCTTACAGGCAAAATATCGGAGTTGTTAATGCCGGCAATGTCATCAATGATTGGTTTTGTCTTGATCTCTGTGTGCTTTTTTTACTTTGATTTACTCCGTATTGAGACTTTGTTGTTCTGTTTTTTTCTTATTGGAATGGTGAGCGCTTACTTTTCCATATCTTCTAATGTTTATCTGGTAAGCAATTTCAATGAACAGATTGGGGTGGCTTCCGGATGGGTGCAGTCTATACAAAATTTAGCTATGTTGGTGGCGCCCTTTGTTGGAGCGTTTGTTTTAGGTCACACTTCGGCTGGAAAATTGTTCCTTCTTTCTGGATTGAGTGGATTATTCTGTTTATTGGCTATCAGGATATTGGTGAACCGTTCTTTGTCAATTGTTCGTTCTCAATGATTGGCTCATCAACGAAACATGTATTTTAAATCATTTTTCTGAGATTCAGGGGGCACGGGAATAATCCAGCATCGGGAAGCTTTTTCAACGTTATAGATTCAATTTTTGATTTTTACTTAACCGCTCATATGTTTTTTTTCGGGGCTTTGCCTTCTTGACACTGTTCCACTGTCTCGTAAACTCAATAGGGGGCATGGTTTTGAGCAACAATGTCATTTTTGTGTGACTCTGCTTTGCTACGAATAGTCAAACTTTAAACCCCAGTCGCTGATCCTCAAGCAGCTTGGCTTAAAGCAATAACAGAAACAGAAAACAAGCTATAGCGTGAATTATCTTATCATGCTGTAAAACATCACTCTTTGGGGGGGGATATCAGGTATGGGAAATTTTAAGCAGGGGGGGAGGATATATTGATCGTTGCATTTTTGCTTAATCAGAAATTAACCATAAGATTGCCTTTTGTTTTTTCGGCTGGAGCTCTCTAAAATTTTTTAAAAGGGTGTGTTCTTTTTCGCTGTATGTTTCTTGATCATGGTGTGGGGCATGTATTGAAAGATTTTCTTTTGTGGCAAGGTCTGCATAAAAAAAGTTCACGGGAATTTCTAGTTTTTGGGCGATTTCCAGTAAACATTTGGCACTTACACGATTGAAGCCTTTTTCGTATTTTTGGATTTGTTGAAAACTGACGCCTAAATGGCTCCCTAATGCTTTTTGGGAAAGTCCTATTGAAATGCGTCTGTGGCGAATTCTTTTGCCTATCAAAATGTCGATAAAATGTGGATTTTTAGTTGGCACTTCAAGCCCCCCTCCGGTTGCGAGCGCCCTCGCATTGGTATTCCGGGAGTCTGAAAGTACTGAGCTCTAGTCAGCTTTTTGCTTTTAGTGCTTAAAGCACCTGGACATAGCAAAATCTCCCGGAACCCCGGGATACCCACAAAAGTAGGCTCAATTGTACGCTCGGATTTAGGGCTTTTAGTTCCCTATTGATCGTTGCGTGGACGACCAAAATTACACTTTAAGTGATAAAGTAATTTCAGAAAATTGGCAAGAAAAATCAATATGTCATAAAACAGTATTGTTTGAGGGATGTGGTGATATCAGGTATGGGAAATTTTAGGCAGGGGGGGGGAGGATATATTGATCGTTGCATTTTTTCCTAATCAGAAATTAACCATAAGATTGCCTTTTGTTTTTTTGGCTGGAGGTCTCTAAAATTTTTTAAAAGGGTGTGTTCTTTTTCGCTATAGGTGCATTGATCATGGTGTGGGGCATGTATTGAAAGATTTTCTTTTGTGGCAATGTCTGCATAAAAAAAGTTCACGGGAATTTCTAGTTTTTGGGCGATTTCCAGTAAACATTTGGCACTTACACGATTGAAGCCTTTTTCGTATTTTTGGATTTGTTGAAAACTGACGCCTAAATGGCTCCCTAATGCTTTTTGGGAAAGTCCTATTGAAATGCGTCTGTGGCGAATTCTTTTGCCTATCAAAATGTCGATAAAATGTGGATTTTTAGTTGGCACTTCAAGCCCCCCTCCGGTTGCGAGCGCCCTCGCATTGGTATTCCGGGAGTCTAAAAGTACTGAATCCGAGTCAGTTTTTTTGCTTTTAGTGCTTAAAGCACCTGGACATAGCAAAAACTCCCGGAAACTCAAGATATCCGCAAAGTGGGTTCGTTTTTACGCTAGAGCTTAGGGCTTGTCTTCCCTCTTGACCGTTGCGTAGACGACTAAAACACTTTTAAATTTGTAAAGTAATTTCAGTATATTGGCAAGAAAAATCAAAAATATTTTTTATTCTGTTATGCCATAAAACATCGCTCTTTTAGGGGGGAAGAGCTAGAATATTCATGATAGGGCTTGATTTGTTGAGTCTGAGGAAGTGCTGTCGTTTGAGGAGGGGTGTCTGAAGACTGTAAGGGGATTAGGCAAAAAGCTTTGTTCGTTTATAGACTATTGTTTATAGAGCAGCGTGGGGTGGTGAACCTTTCCTTTAGCTTTGTTCTGTAATAATGTAAAAGCGTAAAAATGTGAATCTGTAAAAGTGAAGTGGAGGATTTGTGGATTTATGCATTGTGCGTGTTTTGGGTCATGTTGGGCTTTTGTCTGGCATGGAATGTGGTGAGATAAATGGGGGGACGCATTTGTGAATGGAGCGGGGAAGTTGGGAGGAAGAGGGGTGTTAAGCGCGTTGGTTGGAGAAGAGTGTGTAAGGGAATATTTTAGGCTGGACTTAACTGCCTTGTCTGATGAAGTGCGTCTTTTGGGGGGTGGTGATAATTATATGAAGTGATCAGTAGTCCTTCCTTAGATAAGAAGCTGGATTGTTTACAGACCAGTGTTTACAAAGCGGTGTGCGGGGCGATAGTTTGGAAGTTTCGTTGGTTTACGTTCTGTAAAGATGTAAAAGCGTAAAAATGTGAATCTGTAAAAGTGAAGTGGAGGACTTATGGATTTATGCATTGTGCGTGTTTTGGGGTCATGTTGGGCTTTTGTCTGGCGGGGAATGGGGTGAGATAAATGGGGGAAAGAGTGCTGTGAATGGAGGGGGAAGTTGGGAGGAAGAGGGGTGTTAAGTTGTTAAGTGTGTGATGGTGAGGCTTTGCTGGTGGGGCTGTGCTGGTGAGGGCTGTGCTGGTGAGGGCTGTGATGGTGGGGTTATAGGGGAGTTGCAGTTTTTATTTAAATAATGACAGTGTGCCTTTCTCTCCCTCTTGCTATGGGGCTTGTGAGGACCCATATTCTTTTTAGCACTACGGTTCTTCTTCATGTGGCATCATTTGCGGTGTTTTGTGGGGGGTGGTTGGTCCTTTGAAGATGTCTCTTTTGTGGAATGTTGGGGGAATTTAAAGTGCGGTGGTGGCTTGAGATTTAAGGAAAAAAAATGAACTTGGAAAAATATAGCGAACGCGTGCAGGGTTTTTTACAATCAGCACAAAGTGGTGCCCTTGCTTCTGATCATCAGCAGTTTTTGCCGGAGCATCTGTTGAAAGTGTTGTTAGACGATTCTCAAGGATTGGCAGCATCACTGATACAAAAAGCGGGTGGTGATCTTACTCTTATTCGAAAGGCGCTTAACGAAGCGCTTGATGCTTTGCCTAAAGTGCAAGGGGGAAATGGACAGCTCTATCTCTCTCAGCCGTTGGCAAAAGTCTTTAACATAGCGGAAGATCTGGCGAAAAAAGCTGGTGATCAATTTGTGACTGTGGAGCGTGTGTTGCAAGCGCTGATCATGGAAAAGACCGCAAAAACTGCTGATATTCTTACAAGCGGAGGGTTGACAGCGCAGGCGCTTAATGAGGCTATTAATGATTTGCGGAAGGGAAAAACAGCAACAAGCCCCCATGCCGAAAGCCAATATGATGCTTTGCAAAAATATGCTCGTGATTTGACAAAAGATGCCCGTGAAGGAAAACTGGATCCTGTTATTGGGCGGGAAGAGGAAATCCGCCGCACTATTCAGGTGCTTTCACGGCGGACCAAAAATAATCCTGTGCTTATTGGTGAACCAGGGGTGGGGAAAACAGCTATCGTGGAAGGGTTGGCATTGCGCATTGTTAATGGTGATGTGCCTGAAACCTTGCGTGATAAACAGCTTCATGCACTGGATATGGGAGCGCTTATCGCTGGTGCAAAATATCGTGGGGAATTCGAAGAGCGCCTCAAAGCGGTGTTGGCAGAGGTGCAAGCTGAAAATGGGCAGATCATTTTGTTTATCGATGAATTGCATAATCTCGTGGGGGCTGGAAAATCTGACGGGCCTATGGATGCTTCTAACTTGTTAAAGCCTGCTCTTGCACGCGGAGAGCTCCATTGTGTGGGGGCTACTACGCTCGATGAATATCGAAAATATGTTGAAAAAGATGCTGCTCTTGCACGCCGCTTTCAGCCTGTCTTTGTACCGGAACCCTCTTTAGAGGATACTATCTCTATTTTGCGCGGTATTAAAGAAAAATATGAACAACATCACAAAGTGCGCTTGGCAGATAGTGCTTTGATTGCGGCGGCGCGTTTGTCTAACCGCTATATTACGGATCGTTTCTTGCCGGATAAAGCTATTGACCTTATCGATGAAGCGGCGGCGCGGTTGCGCATGCAGGTCGATTCAAAGCCGGAAGAACTCGATGCTGTTGATCGGCGTATTTTACAGTTGAAGATCGAACGGGAAGCTTTGAAAACAGATGTCGAGCCAACAGCAAAAGAACGTTTGAAAAATGTGCAGGAGGAACTGAAAACATTGGAACAACAGTCCGCTGAGATGACAACGGCTTGGCAGGCTGAGAAACAAAAATTAGGGCATGCTGCTGATTTGAAAAAACAACTCGAAGAAGCCCGTAATGCTTTGGCTATTGCACAACGTGATGGACAATTCCAAAAAGCTGGAGAGCTCGCTTATAGTGTTATCCCTGAACTCGAAAAACAATTGAGTATCGCGGAAAATGATGATCAACAAAATCATCTCGTTGAAGAGACGGTCACTGCTGAACATGTGGCACGGATTGTTTCACGCTGGACTGGTATTCCTGTTGATCGGATGCTGGAGGCAGAACGGGAGGCGCTGTTGCGGATGGAAGATGAAATTAGCAAACGTGTGATTGGGCAGGGAGAGGCTGTGCAAGCTGTTTCTCGCGCTGTACGTCGTGCGCGCGCAGGGTTGCAAGATCCCAATCGCCCGCTTGGCTCTTTCATGTTTTTGGGTCCTACCGGTGTGGGAAAAACCGAATTAACCAAAGCACTTGCTGCTTTTCTGTTCCAAGACTCTAATGCCATGTTGCGCATCGATATGTCGGAATATATGGAAAAGCATGCTGGGGCGCGGCTGATTGGGGCGCCACCTGGATATGTTGGATATGAAGAAGGTGGGGTGCTGACCGAAGCCGTACGTAGAAGACCTTATCAGGTTATTCTGTTTGACGAAATTGAAAAAGCACATCCGGATATCTTTAATCTCTTGCTACAAGTGTTGGATGAGGGACGTTTGACCGATAGTCAAGGACGTACCGTCGATTTTCGCAATACCTTGCTGATTATGACTTCTAATCTTGGTGCTGAATTTTTAACCGCTTTGCCTGAAGGACAAACAACCGATCAGGCAAAAAATGATGTTATGAATGTCGTGAAAGCGGCTTTCCGTCCGGAGTTTTTAAACCGTATTGATGAGATTATTCTCTTTCAAAGGCTGCAACGTCACGATATGGAAGCGATCGTCGATATTCAGATAGAACATTTGCAAAATTTGCTCAATGAACGCAAAATAACTTTGCAAATCGAGCCAGAGGTGAGAAAATTTCTTGCCGATAAAGGCTATGATCCGCTCTATGGTGCGCGTCCGCTTAAACGGATTATCCAAAAAGAAATTCAAGATCCACTGGCGGAAAATATCTTGTTTGGAAAAATTCACGATGAATCAACGGTGAAAATTACAAAACAAGGCGATCGGTTGGAATTTTTGCCTGAAGATTAAGTGTGGAGAAATTCACGCTATAAAGAGCGGTGATAATCCTATTATGTGATAAAACACCGCTCTTTGAGGCATGCTGATTTAGAAAAATTCACGATGAGACAGGCGGGGTGTTTTATTGCAAAGCAAAGGGAGTGGTCGGTTTTTTTGCATGTTAAATGAGCGTTCTCGAATATCGTAGGATTCTTTTACTTCTGTTTGTCGTGAAAGCTATTTTCTTGCAATGTTATAAGTGAAGTCACAAGCGGGATTGCTTTATTGCTTTATTGCTTTATGCGTAAAAGCGTTAAAGAGAAATGCCGTTTATTCGCCGTAAAACATTGCTCTTTGAAGGGGTGTGGCATGGGGGATTTTAGACGAAGATATTTTGACGATGGGTTGGAGTTTTGCTGTTTAAGCAAAAGGTGGAGGATGCGTAAAATGCACTGCTCTCTCATTTTTTTCGGTGATATGCGTTTTTCTGCTTTAAAATTTTGCTAAAAGTTTTTTTAAAAATTGTTTGATTGATTGCACTCTTGTTAGTGGCTCGTAGATAATGAAGCATGATTATCTGCACAATCAAGTTTGCTCCTTTGCAGTTTTTTAATCAAGATAAAGACTTGAAAAACAAGACCCTAACTTGTTTTGGTTAAAATTTTCGCTATTCGTTGTTATAAAAGCAAGTTTAAGTGAAGGTGTATATTAAAAATATCATCTATATCTTAATTTACTTTACTTTTCTTATTTACCAATAAACTATAATATCGTAAATACTAAGTAAGAGAAACAGATAATGAACTTTTTTCAAGAGTTTTAATAAAAACTGTATTTGGATTTATTGATAAAAAGGATCATTTGAAATTTAAGCGGGGGGTGTAATCTCATGAAATTAGCCACAAACAAGGAATTAATTAACAGCTGGTTTGCAAAGGAAGTTAAGAGTTACAATTGGCATATTCCAGAAGGCTTAAAGGATTTCTATGAGGATAGGAAAGATTCGTTAATAAGTGATGATAAGCTTCAACAGGAAATTTTGGACTTTTTAATACGGGATATGCCGTTAACACCGGACGATTCCAATCCATTAAAGATGTTTCTTGAACAAGGCTTTTCTTTTAGGGAGAAGCAAGGGGAGAGAATTTCTGATACTATTAGAGGTGAGCATTGGATACCTGTTAAAAGTGGAGAAAGCGTTGATCCATTTAAAGTGAATGATCCAGAAATTGACGCATCATCTATACCGGACAAACGAGAAAATACCCATACATTTACGATGACGTGTGATCGAAGAGAGCGTGCTTTTAGAGAAGAGTATGGGCTGGACAATCTTTTAGAAGAGATTAGATCGTCTCTCCGAGAGCAGGATAATAGTGAGAGTTACAATTGGTTAGAAAAGCTTATTGATCGTGCATTAAACAGTGAAGTTGCACCGTTACAAGAAACACAAGAAATCTACATTCCAGACATTCGTGATCATCGTTTAGATGAAAAATCATATGAGCTCGCTATAAAAATCATTCGACAAGCAGTCGGATGTCTTGGGATTCACTCACGTTTGTACAATGCTTGTTATTTTCAAAAAGCTTGTTCTTTGCGTGATCTTATATTCATTTTTGGCATAGGTGCTCAATTTGATATAAATGCTCTAGTTCTTGACGAAGTCATGAATATATCGACAGTTGATGACGCTAAAAATAACCTTTTAAAAGTGAAAGATTTTGGTGAGAAAAATAGCGATGTTATTGGTCTTGCTATGTCAAAAAAAGCGATATCTATCGATGACTTAAAAATAAAAAGGTATAGCGATTTTGATCCAAGCAATTTGCGTACGAATATCTTGTTTCATATTTCGCAATCGTCATTATTTCGTCCGTTTGAAACAATGATTGTCTTTAAAGCAGGGACTGATGATCAGATTGAAAAAACAATAAAAAGGTACGAAAGCGCCAATGGCATGAAGTTAAAAGAAGAAGCAGAGAAAGAAGCTTTAAAAAGAGTAAAAGTGCTATAAAAAGACTAATTGAGGCATTCAAAAGTCATTGGAAAATTATAAGTGACAACAAAAATGCAGCTGATTATCCTCCCTTCCATAAAACATTGCTCTTTGAAGGGGTGTGGTGTGCTAGAATATTTGAGGGCAGAGCTTGAGTTATTGAGCCTGATGAAGTGCTGTTGTTTGAGGGGAAGCTGGTTTGAATTTGATTTAAGGGGGGGATATGAATGGAATAATATTGATCGTTGCGCTGTTGCTTAATCAGAAATTAGCCACAAGATTGCTTTTTGTTTTTTCGCTTTGAGCTCTCTAAAGTTTTTTAAAAGGGTGTGTTCTTTTTCGCTATAGGTTTCTTGATCGTGGTGTAAGAGAGTTTCTTTTGTGGGCATATCTTCTTTTGTGGCAAGGTTTGCATAAAAGAAGTTTACGGGGACATCTAGTTTTTGGGCGATTTCGAGCAAACATTTTGCGCTTACACGATTGAAGCCTTTTTCATATTTTTGGATTTGTTGGAAACTGACACCTAAATGGCTCCCTAATTCTTTTTGGGAAAGCCCTATTGAAATGCGTCTGTGACGGATTCTTTTGCCTATCAAAATGTCGATAAAATGTGGATTTTTAGTTGGCACTTCAAGCCCCCCTCCGGTTGCGAGCGCCCTCGCATTGGTATTCCGGGAGTTAAAAACACTGACTTGACTCAGCTTTTTGCTTTTAGTGCTAAAGCACCTGGACATAGCAAAATCTCCCGGAATTCCGGGATACCCGCAAAGCGGGATAAATTTATGTGTCAAGTCTTCGGGTTTTTAATCCCTATTGATCGTTGCGTAGACGACCAAAATTACACTTTAAGTGATAAAGTAATTTCAGAAGATTAGCAAGAAAAATCAAAATAATCTCAAAGACTATAAGATTGGGTACTTTTTAAAAAAGTGCGAAATATGGATTATAAATCGCGTTTTTTGCTTAATCAGAAATGTCGATAAAATGTGGATTTTTAGTTGGCACTTCAAGCCCCCCGCTGGGGGCGAGCGCCCTCGCATTGGTATTCCGGGAGTTAAAGGTACTGAATCCGAGTCAGCTTTTTGCTTTTAGTGCTGAGAAGCACCTGGACATAGCAAAACCTCCCGGAATCCCGGGATATCCGCAATGCGGGTTTGTTTTTACGCTCGGATTTAGGACCTTTAATCCCTCTTGATCGGTGCGTAGACGATCAAAATTACACTTTAAGTTAAAGTAATTTCAGAAGCTTGGCAAGAAAAATCAAAAATTTTCTATTCTATTATGCCATAAACATCGCTCTTTGAAGGGGCTGTGGGGTGGTGGTTTGAATTTGACTTAAAGGGGGATATGAATGGAATAATGTTGATCGTTGCGCTTTTGCTTAATCAGAAATTAGCCACAAGATTGCTTTTTGTTTTTTCGCTTTGAGCTCTCTAAAGTTTTTTAAAAGGGTGTGTTCTTTTTCGCTATAGGTTTCTTGATCGTGGTGTAAGAGAGTTTCTTTTGTGGGCATATCTTCTTTTGTGGCAAGGTTTGCATAAAAGAAGTTTACGGGGACATCTAGTTTTTGGGCGATTTCGAGCAAACATTTTGCGCTTACACGATTGAAGCCTTTTTCATATTTTTGGATTTGTTGGAAACTGACACCTAAATGGCTCCCTAATTCTTTTTGGGAAAGCCCTATTGAAATGCGTCTGTGACGGATTCTTTTGCCTATCAAAATGTCGATAAAATGTGGATTTTTAGTTGGCACTTCAAGCCCCCCTCCGGTTGCGAGCGCCCTCGCATTGGTATTCCGGGAGTCTAAAAGTACTGAGCTTAATCAGCTTTTTGCTTTTAGTGCTGGGAAGCACCTGGACATAGCAAAATCTCCCGGAATTCCGGGATACCCGCAAAAGTGGGTTCATTCTTATGTATCGAGGTTTCGGGCTTTCAGTTCTCTATTGATCGTCGCGTATACGACCAAAATTACACTTTAAGTTAAAGTAATTTCAGAAAATTGGCAAGAAAAATTAAAAATTTTCTATTCTATTGTGCCATAAAACACTGCTCTTTGAAGGGGGAGTGAAAAGCTGGAATATTTGAGGGCAGGGCTTGATTTATTGAGCCTGATGAAGTGTTGTCGTTTGAGGGGGGTGTCTGAAGACTGTAAGGGGTACTAGGCAAAAAGCTTTGTTCGTTTACAGACCCGTGTTTACAGAGCAGTGCGGAGTGGTGGTTTGGAAGTTTCGTTTGGCTTTATTCTGTGAATGTGTAAAAGCGTAAAAACGTATATCCGTAAAATGATGCGAAAGATTTATGGATTTATGTATAGTTAAGCTGATTTTAAATTTAAAGTACTAGGTTATTCAGCAGGTAAAGCAGAACTTCCTAGTTTAGACAAAAAGACTAATACTGTACAAACAGTTCTGTATTTTGATGATAAAAAAGTTCTATTTGTCATAGCAAGAACAGCTATTCGAGATTTTTTGATATTGTCTCTAAATTTGGAACCACCAGTCAAAATATGGGCCTAATTTTATCAGTAAAATTAACTAAATCTAGTAACGATAATAGAGCTTACTATGTAATAAAATACACGGTATTGCTAATGAGACTTGACTTTAAAATAAGAATGCAAGTTCAATTTTCTAATCCAGAAACAAAAAACTTATGAGTTTAAAGATTATGAAATTTTAAACAGATGTTTTAATGGTGAAAAAATTTATTAATTTATTACAAGAAAAAATAGATGATACAAGTTATACTTGTCACCTTATTATAAAAATAAGCCCTCTGCGGGAACAGAGGGCTTCAATAGCGGAAAAAATTCTCAACATTGGGGTAAACAATGTCAAAAAAACTGATCTGCAAAACTTAAAAAAACGTATAAATTATGCACATTCATATCTTAGTACTTCATTAGGTATAAAGGCGATGGAGGAAATCGCACCTTCGGAAACCGTCACTACTAAGAATGTGTGTGAAGCTAGCAGAGAATTAAAAAAATGGCAAGCAGAAAAAAAGTTTAAACAAAAAAAGAAAACTTTGCTGTTTGTGCCCATAAATATAATGAATCAATTCCAAATAGTGCTTTTTATTTTAAAGCGTATCCAGAAACTGAAAATCAGTTAATTCACTACAATAAATATAATAACTAATTTAAAAAGAAATATTGTTAAAGAGAGCAGTGCTAAAAGACTGATTTAAAAAATAATTTCTCAAAAGCTGAAGATGATATCATAAAAGATATGGTTTAAAGACATTTTATTAAAAAAGGATACTTTAAAAAAATACGATACTTTACCAAGCCCTGTAATGAACAATTTATCGGAAATTACAAAAGCAACTTTTTTAACACCTACTTTAGAATTAAATGATGATGAGATATTAAGAAATGCATATAAAGGTGGCTTTGTTTTTTTAATCAAGACAGGGGGACATATATATAATGGAATTGAAGTATATGATGTTAACAGTATGTACCCAGCTATGATGTTAAAACTGTTACCTATAAGTAATTCTATCTACAAAAAAGACGAAATATTCACCAATTCATATTGGGCATGTTTTTTGTCATGGTATGGAGGAGTGAGAAGGATTGGGGGAAGTGTTTTCGTGAATGGAGGGGAAAGTTTAGAGGAAGAGGGGTGTTCAGTTGTTAAGTGTGTGATGGGAGAGAAAAAGGGGAATGGAGAATGAAGAGAGTGCGCATGGATAGGAGGAGAGTGTGGGTAAGGCGGGTATTGCAAAGAGATGCGTGAAGGATGGTGGTTTAAGGAGAGAGGGCTTGATTTGTTGAGCCTGACGAAGTGCTGTCGTTTGAGGAGTGGTTGGGTGTAAGCTTTATTTTGTGGGGAAAGCTGCTTTTTGACGTGGGATTGTAGACTAGTTCTGGTTGGGAATTTTCATTCTTTGAGACGTGGGCTGGAAGTCAATATAATAATATAGCAGATTTTGATATAATAATATAGCAGATTTTGATCTCATAATTTTTACATTCTTTCTTTTTTAAAGCAAATAAGAAAGAAAAATTAATATATTACTTGATATTGGTCTAAATGCTTATATCAAGAGGAGTATTTCTTTAAAAATTTTCACTTAACTTATTAAGTGATTTATTAGAATAAAAGACTCTTCTGAAGTTCATATCACCAATTGTATCGAAGGAAGTGTAACTTTAAGTGTAGAAAAGTTTAACATTGGATGGTTGGTATGAATTTATTTTTAAAAAAGAGTCCTTTAGCTCTTTTTTGCTCTCTCTTTATTTCTAAAGTTGGTGATTATGCTTATGAAGTTGTTTTTGTTTTACTGGTCTTAGAATTAACAGATAACACCTTTTTTATAGGTCTTGTGTATTTTTTTCGATTTATCCCTTTTCTCTTTTTTGGCCCTATAGGAGGTTGGTTAGCGGATAATTTTTCTTTGAAGAAAAATATGATCTTAAGTGAAGTTGTTAGATTATTAGCTTCATTATTCGTTTTTATAACCACTATAACAGGTACGGCACATATCATTGTTCTTATTGTTGCAGCAATATGTACAACGATAGGAAGAAGTATTTTCCAACCAAGTTTTCAAGCTGCTATTCCCAGAATGTTTTCAATAAAAGATCTTACAAAGGCCAATAGCATTGCTCAAATTATCATGGAAACTGCAGCCGTCATTGGACCTTTGGTTTGTTCCCTACTGCTTTTTTTAGCAAATAAATCGGCAGTACTCATTTTTGATTTTTTTACCTATTTTATATCTATTATCGTGTTATTTAATCTCATGAATTTAAATTCAAGCGAGAATAAATCATTCAATTTTATAAAAATTTATCGAGAAACAGCTTCATATCTTAAATATATTTCTACTGAAAATAAACATTTATTTATTACGCTGGTTGGATCGTCGTTTGCTATTCTCTTTACGGGTGCTATTTTAAGATTTTTAATTCCAGCTTTTGTTCTCTCTATAGGGGGAGAGGAGAGCCTTGTGAGTTATATTTTTTCTCTCATGGCTGTTGGAACTATTGTTGGTGGTTTGTTATATCATAAAATTATATTAAATATTACATCGTTGAAGCTCATGGTATTTTGGCTTCTTTATGGGGTTATTCTGTTTGTTATGCCCTTAGCTGCAGAAATTTATTTAAAATTCCTTCTCGTGTTAGCGTTTGTTTTAGGATTTATTGGTGCCTTTGTGGATATTGGTTTAGTTTCAGCTATTCAATTATATTCTCGTCGTGAAGATTTTGGTAAGAGTTTTGGAACCTTTTCAACTTTAGCGAACTCTGCGGAAGCAATGTCTGGCTTTATTGCTGGATTTTTGGCGCTTGTGGGATTGTTAAGCTCTTTTTTAGCGATGTCTGCCTTCATTATTTCCACGGGAATGATTGGCGTTGTAAAAATTAAGAAAAATAAAGAGTTAACACCTCTTAACACGACAGTCGATGACGACCATTGATATATTTGATATCTCCATGCCGTTTCTTTTTTCTAAAGACGGTTCGTTCATTATCTTATTCATGAGGTAAAAACACCGCTCTTTGAAGGGGGTGATCTGAAACGAAAGAGTGGTCATTGGTGGAAACTTGCTAGGCAAGCATTTGAATTCTTTACAGACCTTTGTTTATAGAGTGGTACGGGGTGGTGAACCTTTCCTTGGCTTTGTTCTGTAATGATGTAAAAGCGTAAAAATGTGTCTGTGAGAAAGGAGTAGAGGGGTTATGTATTGTGCGTGTTTTTTGTCATGATATGGAGGGGTGAGAAGGATTGGGGAGGTGAAGAGTGTGTGAATGGAGGGAAATGAAGAGTGCTGTTCGTGTGTTGGCTAGAGAGAAGAGTTTGGGAATAGCTGTGAATAGATTGCAGGGGTGATGTTGTAAAGAGGGGATGTGTAAAGAGGTGTGAAGAGAGAAAAATCGTGGTTGGCTTTTATATTCTATGCGAAATTTAACAATTATATTTACGTCTATATTTGTATGGGGGATATCCGTGAAATGGGTGTGAGAAGCATTGAGAAATGTTTTTTTAATAAGTGGGTGAATGAGAAATACAATAATAATCCTATTTAGGGGCACTCCTATTAGGGGCAATCCTGTTTTAGTTCTTGTTGTTTTGGACATTGTGTTTTTTATGAGAGGTGTTTTGATGGATGTGGATTCCTTAAAGAAAAACACAAAAATATCAAAAGAAAAATATAAAAACTTGACAAGGTAAATGTAAAAAGGTATCATAATGATACAATCGGAATTGTGCGTTTAAATCAGAAGAGATCTCTTGATAAAATTCTGTGAGAGGGGTGGGGATGTTTTTCCAAGGTTTTGGTGTTTGTTATCCTATGATGTTGTAAACCGGTGCTGTAAACCGTTTTTTGAGATGTGGTGGTATCAGGCGGGAAAGGCTTTAGGCAGAGGGGATATTGGCGAGGGATGTCGCTAGGTGCGCTTTTGTCTAATCTGAAATTAACCACAAAATTGCTTTTTGTTTTTTCGGCTGGAGCTCTCTAAAGTTTTTCAAAAGGGCGTGTTCTTTTTCGCTAGTGGTGTCTTGATCGTGGTGTAAGAGAGTTCTTTTTGTGGGAATATCTTCTTCTGCAAAAATATCAGTATAAAAAAAGGTAATAGGGACTTCTAGGATGTTGGCGATTTCCTGTAAACATCCTGCGCTTACACGATTGGAGCCTTTTTCGTATTTTTGGATTTGTTGAAAACTGACACCTAAATAGCTTCCTAATTCCTTTTGAGAAAGTCCCATTGAAATGCGTCTGTGACGGATTCTTTTACCTATTGAAATGTCATTGAAATGTGAATTTTTAGTTTGCACTTCAAGCTCCCCTCCGGTTGCGAGCGCCCTCGCATGAGTATTCCGGGAGTTTGAAAGCACTGAGCTCAGCCAGCCTTTTGCTTTTAGTGCTGACAAGCACTTGGACATAGCAAAAGCTCCCGGAATTCCGGGATATCCGCAAAGCGGGATAAATTTATGTACTGAGCGTTCGGGCTTTCAAATCCCTATTTGACCGTTGCGTGGACGATCAAAAACACAGAACTATCAATAAAGTAGTTTCAGAAGATTGGCAAGAAAATTAAAATATTTTTTAGTCTGTTATACTGTAAAATAGGAATGTTTGGGGGCGGTAATCTGATGTTAGTAGGGGAATTTATTGGGTAAGAGGTTGGATGATAGTTTAAAACCGGTGCGGGGTGGAAGCTTTATTCAGCAGAGGAAAATTTGCTTTTTGAAGTCGAATTGTAGATCAGAGCTTATCTGGCGTGTTTGATGAAACACCATTCTTTAAAGTGTGGGATAGCCATATGAAATAATCAGCAGGGAAATCTGATAGACGAGAAATCAGATTGTTAACAGACCAGTGTTTACAAAGTGGAGCGGGGTGGTGGTTTGGGAGTTTCATTTGGCTTTGTTCTGTAATAATGTAAAAGCGTAAAAATGGTGATCTGTAAAAATGGAGATCCGTAAAAACGGAGCAGAGAATTTGTGCTTTGTGGGTGTTTTTTACCTTTTAGTATGTGTCCCATTTTTTTAAAATTGCTGGTTGCTTTTGAGGTTTCATTCCTGATTTTCATATCATTTTTTGTGTTTGAGGTTTTGGTTTCTCTTTAGTTGGAAGGATCATGATGATGGTAGATGAACATTGTCTTCCCTTACGTCGAAGAGGGCGGAAAAAAGGGTCTTTGAATAAAACAACAAAGCGATTTAATGAAGCTCTTCTGACTGCGGCGGAGCAGGCTGGCTATCACTATGGTGAAGATGGGCTGGTGTCTTATCTTCAATATCATGCTCTAAACAATCCCGTACCGTTTTTTTCGCTTCTTGCAAAAGTGTTGCCTCTTCAGGGGACTGGAGAAGGGCAGGTTAAAACAGTTTCGCGTATCGAGATTGTACCAGTGAATGCAAAAAATAGTGAACCGGAGAAGCGTGATTTTTCAGCAACGGAGGCTTGTGATATTGAAAAATGTTAGGCTGAGGTGGATGATGCGGGGTGATGTCTTGCAAGGGGGGCTGCTTTGGTGATTGCTTGTCTTGAGGGGATTGAAGCGGAGGCTATCTTGCTTGTAGGCGCTCGTGATACTTGGCTTGGGTGAATGATGCCTGAGAGCCATGTGTTGGAGGAGATTTGGTGCAGGATGTTTGTGTGGTGGATATGGGACAGTGTTTTGATGGGTGAAGGGCGTGAAACTTGAGAGAAGTATTATGCTTGCGGGATGCATGTGTTTTGGTGGGGGTATCGGGGATAGACAAGTGTGAGGATTGGGGAAGCTTGAGAGGCATGATATTGGAGGATGTTGGGCTTTGGATATGCTTGAGAGCCATGTGCTGAGGCTATGATTTGGTGGGGGGATGCTGTGCTTGTGGTTGGGGGATGACAGGCGCGGTGTTTGAGGGGCGGTTTGGGGGGGGAATAGGGACCCTTGTGATTTAAGGACCCTTGGGGGCGCATATCGTGTATATGCGGGGTCCAAAGTGGTCAAAGGGGTTCAAAGGGGTTGAAGGGGGGGGCTTCATGCAAAAAAGTGAAATTCATTGAGTATTAGGATGAAGGAAGGTAAAGCGCTGCTTTTGAGAAGGGCGTTTTGCGTTCAATTGCTCTTTTCCTTTAATTGCTATTTTCTTTCAATTGTTCTGGGAGAATTAAACTTGGGATAAGCAAAAGGGTGAAGCGCAATTATTGCTAAAGTATGAAAATTTATAATGAAAATTGTTCAGAAAATTTCTCAAAAAATGGAGCAGAAAACGGCTCAAGTGGCTCTTATTCCAAAGCTTATTCCTGTTTTTACTGGAAAAGCAGATGTGCGAGCCGCTTGGGGAGGACGGGGTTCTGGAAAAACACGTTCTTTTGCTTTGATGTCGGCTGTTGTGGGATATCGCCATGGAATGGCTGGAGAACGCGGGATTATTCTTTGTGCAAGGCAATTTCAAAATTCTCTCAATGAAAGTTCTTTGGAAGAAATTAAACGCGCTATCGAATCTTACCCTTTTTTACAAGACTATTATGAAATCGGCGATAAATATATTAAGTCAAAAGATGGACGGATTGTCTATGTGTTTGCTGGGCTTGATCGCAATATCGCAAGTATTAAATCAATGGGGCGCGTTTTCCTTTGTTGGGTCGATGAAGCGGAGCCGGTCACTGAGACTGCTTGGCAAACACTTATTCCAACTTTGCGCGAAGAAGGAAAAGATTGGAATGCAGAATTATGGGTCACATGGAATCCGTGCCATGAAAATGCACCCGTGGAAAAACGTTTCCGAAATGTCGATAATCCTCATATCAAAGGGGCAGAAATTAATTGGCGTGATAATCCGCAATTTCCTGAAAAACTCAATCGTGATCGAATGGACGATTTGCAGCAAAGACCAGAGCAGTATAACCATATTTGGGAAGGCGAATATCTTCAAGCTGTCCAAGGGGCTTATTATCAGAAATGTCTTCTCGAAGCCGAAATGGAAGGGCGGATTACCACCGTTCCACGTGATCCTTTGATGCAGGTCAAAATCTTTTGGGATATCGGGGGAACAGGAGCAAAGGCTGATGCTACCGCATTGTGGGTTGCGCAATTTGTTGGACGGGAAATTCGAGTGCTCGATTATTATGAAGCCCAAGGACAGCCTCTCTCAGAGCATGTGGGTTGGGTTTTTCAAAGGGGATATGAAAAGGCTCTCATGGTTTTGCCTCATGATGGCGCAACAAAAGATCGTGTTTATAATGTGAGTTTTGAAAGTGCACTTCAACAAGCCGGTTTTCAAACTAAAGTGATCCCTAATCAAGGAACAGGCGCTGTGAAAATGCGTATCGAGGCCGTAAGGCGATTGTTTCCTGCACTATGGTTTAATCGTGAAACGACATGTGCGGGTAGAAAAGCGCTTGCTTGGTATCATGAAAAGCGCGACGAACAGCGCAATATCGGACTAGGCGCTGAACATGATTGGGCTAGCCATGGGGCCGATGCCTTTGGACTGATGTGTGTGGCTTATGAACAGCCAAATGCTAGAGCGCGAAAAAATACCTATCGCTCGTTTCACCATTCTCAAACGTCATGGATGGCTTTTTAATGAATATTTCTACAGATTCTACTTTTAATCAAATCGAAACGCTTGAAAATCAAGCACTTTTTAAAAAACTCGTGGAGTGGTATCAGGATGATATTGCCCATGTCGAAAAATGGCGAAAAAATGCCCAAGAAGATTACGATTTTTATAATGGACGGCAATGGAATGAGCAAGACTTGGCTGTCTTGCACGAACAAAACAGACCGGTTATGACTTTTAACCGTATTGCGCCTTTAATTAATGCCGTGATTGGGGCTGAGCGCAATAATAAAAGGCAAGTTCAATTTATTCCACGACAAGAAGGAGCAGCCTTTGCAAACCAGATTTTGACAGGGGCGGCTGAGTGGTTTCGTGATGAAGCCGATGGGGAATACGAAGATTCCGATGCCTTTCAAGATGCAATTATTTGCGGAATGGGGTGGACAGATACACGCCTTGATTATGAAGAAGATCCACAAGGAAAACCAATCATTGCGCGGCTCGACCCTATGAAAATGGTGTGGGATGCAAGTGCTGTTAAGCCTAATCTTATTGATGCACAACGCTTGTGGTATATTGATGAAAAACCCCTTGCTGTGGCTGAAGAAATGTTTCCCAATGTTCATTGGAGTGATCTTAATGCTGATTGGGTTAAACATCAGAGTTTTTCACATTCAACCAGCAATGGGATGACACAAAGTTATCAGTCCGAGAGGGGATATCAGGGAGAGTGGGAAGAGGGAGGGACCTATCAACGTCCTAAAATGGTGACATTGGTAGAATGTCGTTGGTTTGAACGCGAGGTGATTTATAAAGTTCTCGAGCCTCAAAGTGGAAAGTTTGTCGATTATTCAGAGCAAGATTTCCAAAATTTAAGTAAAACCTTTCCGCATGTTCAAGCAACAAGGTTGAACAGAAAAATTGTCAAAAGGGCATTTTTAGGCAGAAAGCTGCTTGAAGCGCCTGATAAGCCCTTGGTTCCACCCAATCAATTGGGATGGGAGTGTATTACCGGTACTTTTGATAAGTTAAGCCGGCACTTTTACGGACTTGTGCGCCCTACAAAAGATCCACAACGGTGGGCAAACAAATATTTTAGTCAAGTGATGCATTTGCTCAATAGCCAATCAAAAGGCGGAATTATGGCAGAGCGCGATGCTTTTGATGATGATCGACAAGCCGTCGAGAGTTGGGCTAGAGCTGATAGTATTACTTGGTTGAAAAGTGGTGCTGTGTCTGGGGGAAGAATTCAGCCTAAACCCGTGGCACAATTCCCGCAAGGGTTTTTCCAATTGTTTAATGAAGCAAAGAGCGCACTCGAACAGGTGACGGGGTTGTCTTCTGAATTTATTGGGACGCGAGCTGTCAATCAGCCTGGCGTTCTTGAACAACAACGGCGACAATCGTCACTTAATCTTTTGGCTTCCTTTTTTGATGGGTTGCGTCGATATCGGCAACGACAGGGAAAAATTATTCTCTATCTTATTCAAAATTATCTGTCCGATGGGCGGCTGGTTCGTATTGCTGGTGATGAAAATGCCCAGTATGTGCCGCTGACACGCGAAATGGTGACAAGTTTGGAATATGATATTGTCGTGGATGATGCGCCAACAAGTCTTAATGAAAAAGAGCGTACTTTTGCACTGATCATGCAATTGCTTCCTTTGATGCAAAATTTTGCAACGCCTGAAATTATGCTCGATCTCTTACGCTATTCGCCTTTACCGGCTTCACTTATTCATAAAATTGCGATAAAGGCGCAAAACTCTTTTCAAGAAGAGCAAAATGCCTCAGCGCAGATGGGGGGTAATATGGGAACAGAGCAGATAATGCAGATGTTGCAGACAGTAAAGGCTCAACAATAGGATGCTTTATGATGTGCTCTCTTGGATGAATTTCATCTATCAGAAGTTGCTTATCTAAACAATGTCCATAGTTTTACCCATGTTGCTTATGTCGTGCAATGTCGCCTCTCTTTATCTCAGAAGAGCTGTTGTGTTGAGCCGTAGTGTTGGTGTTGGGAAACATCTTTAATAGAGTCTTGCTGTCACGGCGGGGATATGGTGGGAGGTGTTTTGCTGTCATGGTGGGGGAGCCATGTGAGGAGAATGCTGGAGCCTAAGTGATGATGGGTAAGCATTAAGGGGACAAATGCTTATGGGGCTGTTTTATCTGAAAAATTTGATTTTATTGTTTAAAAAAAGAGAAGGCTAATGTCATGGATCAAGAACACTTAACGCCAGCAGAACAAAACCAATTGAAACAGGATTATCTACTCTCAACACAAGAGGGAGAAGACGGTGAAATTGGAATAGAAGAAAAAACTCTTGAAGATAATTTCCAAGGGCAAACGCATCAAAAACAGGACTCTTCGCAAAAGGCTGGAAAAGAAGTTCAAGGGGGAGAAGATGGTCCGCCAGATCCGCAAAAAGACTTTATGGGCTATATGCAATGGTTGGGAAAAACACTCCAAAAACAAGGGCTTTTACATGAAAAACAACAACCTTCTCTGGCTCGCGAAGCAGAACAGTTGCATGCGTTTTTTCAGCAGTCTGTTGCAAGTGTTAAACAAAAGCATCATGATTTTGATCAAGCCGCTGATTTTATTTATGAAACGCGGGCTAAACAGTTGGCAGCTTGTGCTTCTCTCTATCCTGAGATGGCCGATCCCAAAAATATTGATGCGTTGATTGGTGATGAGTTGAAACAGATCTTGCGCGATTGTGCGCAAAAAAATCAAAATCCGGCTGAAGTGATTTACTCTATTGCACAAAAAATTGGCTACACAAATGTTCCCAATAACATGGATGAAAATTTACAGGAAAGACACAATTCTGCACGTACACTTGCTGCTTATAACGGCTTGACGCCAAATGGGCCGATTTCTTTGGAGATGCTTGATAAAATGTCAGAAGCAGAGTTTAGCGCTTGGGTTTCTGATCCTAAAAATAAAGCTTCTTTTAATCGCTTAATGGGGGGAAGAGAATTTTAAAAAACAAGAATGTGGCAAGTGTTTTTTGTGGGAACGTGGAGAGGCTTTTAGCGCAGGGAATACGGGGGATTTCTCAAAGCACGGATGTGGTGAGGAGAGCTCTTATAAGGGGGAGGCAGACGCTAACAGAAATTAGATAAAACTCACGAACAACCTATTCACCATTTGAAATGAAATGTGGTGTTTTAACAACCGGCGCTTTGCCGGGTTTTTTATGTCAATAAAACTTTTAGAGGACAAAATGACTGTAACTTATATCGGACTTAATGACCCAATGGCAGTGCGCACATGGTCTAAATTACTAAACCAAGAAGTCTCAAAAGCACTTCCGATTGCACCGCTGATTGGAAATGACTCAAACAGTATCGTACAATTAAAAGATGAAACCACGAAAGCAAGTGGGGATGCTATTAGCTTTAATTTGCGTGTGCAGTTGCTAGGCGATGGGGTGAGCGAAGGGCAGACATTGGAAGGTAATGAAGAAGCTTTACAGTTTCTCAATGATCGTTTGGCAATTAATGAACTCGTTCATGCTGTGCGTGTCAAAAATGAGGGAACGATTGATCAACAACGAATTCTCCATGATTTGCGTACTGAGGCAAAAAATGGTTTGGTTGATTGGTATGCAGATCGTCTGAGTATGATGTTCTTCATTCAAGTGTGTGGATATACTGCAAAAGCTATTAACTTTGAGGGACGTACGATTAATCTTAAACCTGTCCATTATGGGTTTAATGCACCAACGGCACCAACCGATAAACGCGTCGTGCGCCCTAATGGAAAAACAAAAGATGAAGATTTAAAATCAAACGATGTTTTTGATCTTAAGCTCATTGATAAAGCTGTTGAACGGGCTAAATTGGCAAATCCTAAAATTAGACCCGTGCGGATCGATGGGGAAAATGTCTATGTGCTTTATCTTCATCCAACCCAAGTGACGCAATTGCGAACCAACACAGATGCGGGGCAATGGCTCGATATTACCAAGGCAATCTATAGTGGAAGTCGTATCAAAAATCCGCTCTATGATGGATCTTTGGGCATGTATAATGGTGTGGTTTTACGCGAAGCTGAACATATTACCGAAGGGGTCGAATCTGGGACGGCAAATAAAGCTGTACCAAATGTGCGTCGTGCTGTTCTCCTTGGTGCGCAGAGTGCTGTGATTGCTTTTGGTAAAGATCGAGGAGCAACACGCTATAAATTGGTGGAAGAACTCTTCGACTATGAAAGAGAATTCGGGGTCGCGGCAAAAACCATTATTGGTATGAAAAAAACTTGCTTTACCTTGCCAGGAAGTACGCAAGGGGCTCAGGATTTTGGCACTATCGTCATCCCAACTTATGGAGCACCCGCTTAAAGCGAATGTTTGCTCACTTCCCCCAACAAGAGGGATCTGTTGGGGGAAAAATTTAAAATGCTTCCAGAAACAAGGACAGGCTTATGACCACTTTATCCACTGACCCCCAAAATCTAAACCTTACACATTCAGACCATTCTAAAACTTTTGCTTATATGGTCGCCCTTATTCAAGATGAAATTGATGATACAACAGCGGAATATTCTCTGCAAATTCAAGATTCAATTTTTACGGCTTTGCGTTTGTGTGAACGCGAACCCTTTTTCTTTAATGAAAAAAGAGAAAGGACGTTTAAAACACAAAGTGGTAAAACATGGTATGGGCAAGAAGAGGGAGTTTTTATTGAATCAGAAAAGAGTTTGGAGGGCGTCTTTTTAGCAACAAAGAATGCAACACCAACAAAGTTGTTCTTTAAGCCCTTGGAAGTGTTGCATCAACAATATGGTATGAATCCTGCGCTAGGAACGCCATTCTTTTATACGTGCCTTGATCAAAAAATAGGACTCTTTCCAACACCAGAACATGTGGAAACTGTACAGCTTTCTTATGCTCCTGTTCATTTTGCCGATGAACAACTAAAAGAGGATGATAATCCTTGGTTGATTTATGCTTTTGATCTTATTAAAGCACGGGCAAAATATGAACTTTATAAAAATATTCTTAAAGATCCTGAATATGCCGCCGTTTCTTTCAGAGATTTTCAAGAACAGCTTCAAGCTTTGCGTATTGAAACATCGCGCCAAAAAGGTTCTTCAAAGATTCGCCCAATGCGTTTTTAAAAGGCTTTGTTCCAAATCGTTGATGGCTGGTTTGTCCCTTATGGTTGGATGAGCGCTGGGGATTGATGGTGAAGGGCTGGTGGATGGCGCTGGGTATGCCATTATTTATGGTATCGTTCTTTCGATGCGTTGGTCAACTTAAGGTTGTGTGTTTTGTTGGATTTTATGCCTTTAGAGTTTTAAGGGCTTTTGTGGTTTCAATCAGTAAGCTTTGGTGTTTTGAATGGTACTAGGCTCTTCAAAGATTTATGGAGAGTTTAAAGGCTTTTTCCCAGTTGTTGGGGTGATTGCGGGCGGTTGATTTTGGTCGGGCGCTGGTGGATGGCGCTGGGTATGCCATTATTTATGGTATCTTTTTTTCGATGCGTTGGTCAACTTAAGGTTGTGTATTTTGTTGAATTTTATGCCTTTAGAGTTTTAAGGGCTTTTGTGGTTTTTTATCAATAAGCCTCGGTGTTTTGAATGGCACTAGGCTCTTCAAAGATTTTATGGGGGTCTTGATGGCTTTTTTCCCAATCGCTGATTATCGACCCGATGTGGCGGATATCAATGGAATTTTTACCGATGAACTTGTTAATGTGCTACCGGCTGATGGCTCCTATATCCCTATGCCAAGTTTTGAACCTTTATCAGAGCCTTGTCCTGAGCCAATTTTAGGCGCTCTTGCGGTTAAAACAAAAAATGGGGTTTCCATTATTGTTGGGACAAGAGAAAAAATCTTCTTGCTTGATAATACAACAATGAACTGGAAAGATATTAGCCAAAAAGGAAAATCTTATCTGGCTAATATCGATGCTCCGTGGTCTTTTGCTTTGTTTGGTGATTTTATCATTGCGGTGAATGCCAATGATAAACCACAAGTGATTGATATTAATCATGATAAAAGATTTAGAAATTTAGGAGGAAATCCACCACAAGCAGGGATTGTTCGAATCTGGGGAGATTTCGTTTGTTTGATGAAATTAACCGAGCATCCAAGACGGGTTCATTGGTCTGGATTAAATGATGCTGAATTTTGGACCGTGGGGAAAAAAAGTTGCGATTATCAAGATTTTCCTGATGGCGGATTTGTTCAAGGGGCAACGGAGACAACAAATCCAATTATCTTTATGCGTTCTGCAATCTATGCCGGTTCTTTTATCCCTGGCTCTAAGATTATTTTTAGTTTCCAAAAAATACACGATAAAAGAGGCGCAAAAAATGCTGAATCAATTGTTTGTCGCGGTGATTTAGCATTCTTTGCCGATGAGGGCGGTTTTTATCAAATAACAAATGATGGACAGATTATCCCCATTGGGTTCGAAAAAGTCGATCGAACGATGACCGCAAAATCAAGGCAGGATAATTTGTATACCATGTCTGCGGCTATCGATGGGGTGTATAATCGTGTTTATTGGATGGTTGATTCTGATGAGAATCTTCATAAACGTATCTTGCTCATTTATGATTGGGGATTGCAAAAATGGACAAAAGCTCTCGTCGATATCAAAATGATATTGCCTATTTTCTTAGCCGGAACAACCCTAGAAGGTCTTGATTTTGTAACAGAGAATATTGATAATTTGTCCTTTTCTCTCGATAGTAAAGTTTGGAAAAATGAATCGCCTATTCTGGGGGCATTTGATCAACAGGGCAGACTTGGTTCGTTTTCTGGTTCTCCTATGGCTTGTGTGGTGACATCACAAGAAATGGGGCAGACAAATGGCATGATAACACGGGTGAAAAATATTATGCCTCAAGTCAATAGTGGAAAGTTTTATTTGTCTGTGGGAATGCGCTTTCGACAATCTCTTGAAGAGGAAACTGTTTGGTTGCCAGAAAAACAGCCCTCTTATAATACGGGACAAATTCATTGTCGCGCAAGGGCACGGTTTTATCGCTTTAAATTGCGCATTCCTGAAGGGGTGAATTGGACTCATGTCACCGGATTTGATGTGGAATTGACGCGGGCCGGCATGCGATAGGCATGCCCTTTTGTAATACCATGCGATAGGATCACGCCCCTATTATTAAAGAATAAATGCTCATAGACCAAAGCCTTTATAAACAAAGGAACAAGGTGGTGCGTCATGCTTCATGCTTCATGCTTTTCTGCGATAAAGGAAAAATAGTCTGCACAATGGCTTATTTTTATAAAGAAGAAGTTTCCTTTTTGTTGTGACAAAGAGATGATGGGGCTTTTTTTCTTTTATTGTGCGGGGGGCATGGAACATGAGAAATGCGTAGGGGGGATGTTCTTTAAGGGGAGATGAGTGATAAAGCTAAAAGAGCCAAAGTTATGATGCAAGAGAGTCAAGATTTATATTCTGCTCATTTGACAGAGCAGTGGCCATGGGAAAAAATAGCGCCCTATCAAGAGGCTCTCAATGCTGCATTGAGAAAATATGCTCGGCGCTTTCCTGATGATGTTTGTCTGGAAAAAATTGCTGAAGAAATCGTTACAGGACAAGCACAATTGTGGCTGGTCTTAAAAAATAAAATCCAATTTAGTGCTTTTGCAATAACCAAAGTTGAAAGTGCCCATACGGGAAAAAAATGCGTCGTTCTCTCTGATCTTGCTGGAGAGGGAGGGCTGAAATTGGTCAAGTTGATTGATGAAGTCGAAAAATGGGCGCGAACAATTAATGCTGAAGAAATGCACATGTTTGGAAGAACTGGATGGGCGAAAAAGCTCGCTCATCACGGATATTCTCGTAATCTTATTCAATATAGAAAGGTTCTCAAGTCATGAGTAGAAAAACCACACCTCAAGTGCAGACAACAACACAAACAAATGCTCCACCTGCTTGGGCGGCTGATATTTTAAAACAAGCCAGTGCTGATGCACTTGGACTTTATAATAAAGGGATTGGCGGAAACGTTTATCAGGGAGACAGAGTCGCTGGTCTTAGCGATATGACAAAAAATGCTCTGACCGGTTTACAACAAGCAGCAGGGCTCTATAACAATCCAACGGTAACGCAATGGTTGAATGCACCAACCAACAGCGCTACAAATCTTTCCGGTATGGCTAAGGGAAGCTGGATTGGAAGCAATAGTAAATTTAATACTGCATTGCAAAATGCTCTGAATAAAACTTCCGATGCAATTAATCAATCAATGTCTGGGGCAGGACGTTATGGCTCTGGGGCTCATACCGGTGTGCTGGCCGATGAGCTAGGCGCCTTGGCAACAAATGCTGCAGCGCAGCAATATAATCAAGATATTAACAATATGATGAATGCAAACCAGATGATTGATCGCTCTCAGAATGATCAGGTTAATGCGGCAAATAGCTATTATCAAGGGCAGAGTAACGTGCAAAGCAATGCTTTGAAAGGGGGCATGATTCAAGATGTAAATCGTCAAAATATCTTAGATGCTGAACGCCAAAAATGGTCAGAAAAAGATAATCAAGATTGGAACCGATTGCAAAGCTTGTTACAGGTCGGGACTCAGGCTGCTGGAAATTACGGAACGACTTCCGGAAAATCCACGACAATGCCTTCTGTGACAAAAGATCCATTGCGTGATGCGCAGCAAGTGCTTGGATTGGTCGGCGGAATTTTAGGGCTTTGTGATGTGAGGGCAAAAGAAAATATTATCCCTGTGGGGCAGAAAAAGGGATATCCACTTTATACCTTTAATTATAAAGGAAATCCACAACGTTATCAGGGCGTTATGGCGCAAGACGTGTTGCGTGTGAAGCCGGAAGCTGTTTATGTCAATGCAAAAACAAAATTATTGCATGTTGATTATGACAAAATAGGACTGAAAATGGAGAAAATGAAAGAGGAGAAAATACCGGCATCTAAAAATAAAATTGCGGCTTTCTTTTCTTCATTTTTTGCTCGTTTTCCCTTTTTGAATAAAGAGTATCTTCTATGAGTTCGATTTATGATTGGTCAATTATCGCATCAGAAAATGCTTATGCCGACGAGAGTATAAACTGGGCAGAAGGGCAACCTCCAAGCACAGTTAATGATAGTGCTCGCGCTATGATGCAACGCATCAAAGAATATTTGTTGGATAATGGGGGCGGGATTGAAACACAGTTTACTGTTGATGTGAAGAACGAGAGGACATCACTTCGTTTGGCGACAAAGTCTTTTTTTGAGACTTATATGGATGGCATTGTTGTGCGCTTCAAAGCACAAGGCGCCAACAGAGGAATAACAAATGTTTCTTTAAATCAATTACTTCCACGACCAACTTATATGGCAACGCCAGAGGGTATTATGCCTTTAAAGGGCGGAGAAATTCAAAAAGGGGGGCTTTATGAGATCGTCTATACGCGTGATATTGCCGGAAAAAATGCTGATGGCTGGTTTTTAACCAATCCTACTATAAAACTTCCTGAAATTCCGCCCTTTCCTCCTTTACCGGAAACGTTTTCTTCTGGATTTATCGGGACTTTTGCTACAGAAAAAATACCCTCTGGATGGTTACTGTGTGATGGTAAAGAATATTCGCGAAGGAGCTATGCCAATCTCTTTGCTGTTCTGGGAGAAACATGGGGAAAAGGAGACGGGAGAACAACATTCAATGTTCCCGATTTGCGTGGAATGTTTTTACGGGGGCTCGATAGTGGAAAAGCAATTGATAAAGGACGTCGCTTGGGAAGTCGACAAGAAGAGTCTTTTAAATCTCATACCCATGAAGGAAAAACAGATTCAACAGGCAAACACCAGCATAGTTATCCAATGATTGACAAGGTAGTTTGGGATATGAATCACGGTGAATATGATAGAAGTCTGGCTCAAGTCTACAATAAAGATCGGTTAACGAAGGCTGCAGGAGAGCATGAACATAAGGTCTTGTTGCAAAAAACAGGGGGTGATGAAACACGCCCTGTCAATATGGCGGTGATTTATGCTGTCAAAGCCTGAGAATGAAAGCTTTGAGAAAGATAAAAATGATTGCAAAATATCTGTTATGAGAAAAAGTCTTATAGAATATATTGTGCAGAAAGTTTTGAGGCGCTTTAGAAAAAACTCAACTCTCTTTATTATTTTATTTTTTGTGCTGCCTTTGTTGGATGTGTAACGGTCAGTTTGCCTATTGTTCTTTAGAGGATCAAGACAGTGATTATTGAAGGTAGGGGTAAAAGAGAACAAAAAAACTTTCTTTATTCATAGAGTTTTTGCTGAGGAATAAAGACTTTATCCAAAATGCTTCTCTCTTGTGGTATCGTGATACATTATTAAAGCACTGGGTTTAAGGTGCTGGTGGGCGATGACAAAAAGCCCATGGATAAAATTTTATCTTGTTATGCCGTAAAACATCGTCATTAAAACACTATTATTGAAGCTGGTGATATAAGGAAAATAAGATATACAATACTTGATCCATTTAAGTATTGAAGAGACATCTATTCAGTGGAGGGCTTGCTTGGTTAAACCTTATGCCAATGAATCATATAAATGATTAGCAGACGGAATCCTTTCAGAGTAGTTGAATTGTTTACAAACCGATAGGGGCTAAAATCTTCGTCCTTTGAGGTGGTGGGAAGAGGTCAACGGATATGTCTATTTAAAGTGAGGAAAGGCAAAATGGTTCTCTCCTTCTTTTGGGAGTGTATGTAAAAAGCGTTTATTCTTTCAAAATGGGCGCTTTGTTGGCTAGAGCAGATTGGCGATGCGTTACATGGTGAGGCATTGAACTCTCTTAGATGGCATTTTGTGCTTATCAGGCAACTTCTTGAAACAGAATGAGAGTGATACGAGAAAATCTGTAAGACAATAGTTTATCCTGTTGTGTCGTAAAATACTATTGTTTGAGGTGCGGTTAAAATTTTATGCATGGGATGCATTCCAAGGTGCATTTGATGAGGGAAGCCAAGCCAAATCCGTTAGATAATAAGCCAGATTGTTTACAGATTGTTGTTTATCGATTGGCATTATTTAAAGACCGGTGGGGGTGGCTTTGTCCTTTTGGGGAAAGTCAACAAAGCATGCAAGGTGACATGTATTTTTCTTTGGTTTCAGGTGGTAAAATCATCATTTTAGGTGGAAAACAGAATATAATCTAAAAAAATACCTTGTAAAAATTTTCGATGAAGAAATTTTTTTCAAAAGCCTTTCACATAGTTGTCTGAGATTGTCTGAGATTGTCTGAGATTGTCTGAGATTGTCTGAGATTGTCTGAGATTGTCTGAGATTGTCTGAGATTGTCTG
>NZ_JBHIMA010000003.1:267430-285470 GCF_042193775.1 Bartonella sp. OD88NMGDW
AGGTTGTCTTGAAGAATGCAAGAGCCGTACAACGGAAAAAGATATTCAAATGTTTAATACGCGTTTAGCTTATCAAAAAGGGGGATATAATGGCACTTTTTCCATTTTCTATTGCTGATATTGATGATCCTGAATGTATTCGTGTGGTTCTTTATGCTAGCGGAAGAATGGGACATGCTCCTTTGAATGCTCTGTTGAAGCAAACACGTCAAGATCTCCAATGTTTTGATAAAATACAGACTCAAAATATTCTCCAACTTACACAGCGTTTGGATATTTTAGAACAACAATTGAAAACGATTATCAAAGATCTTGAAGATGTGAAACACAAACAAGACGCTGAAGAAGCGGATAAAAGTAAAACGATGGGTGATTAACCATCTCGATTTGTGTCTCTATGGGATTTAGCTCCTTTAAAGCAGTGAGATAGATAGTTGTGAACAGGATAGTTATTTGCCTGTCCATAGAGCATTTATTTTTTGATCAACCAAAAATGAAAAAGAGGTATTCTATAATGAAAAAATTGATTTTAATATTTTTAGCTTTGTGTCTTACTGGACCAGCTTCTGCACGTTTGTGGACTATTTCAGATGATTGTTCAGATATCGGCGGAACAATGGTTCGCTCACAAATCATCAATAATATTTCTGTCATTCCATATAAAAATTTGCAAGGGGTAAATATTCTCTCTGTTTTAGAAACGAGGCCTACAGAAGAGCCTGAAATGTCAAAAATTGTAGGAAGAACATTTCATATTCAAAGTCCTGAGATTGTTGAGCTGGCCTATAGAGCTTACAGTACATCGCAATTCGTTGATATTTGTTACAGAAGTAACTATTCAATCAATGTTATTCGAGGGCTGAGAGTGCGTGATAATTAAGCGTATTATCTGTATTCGTTGTGACTTAAATAGGCGATGCTTGGAAAATGGTCAATCTTCTACACTAAGGCTATTTTAACCCTAGCAGTTTTCTGATTTACAGTTTTTACTCAGAGTATAATCGTTCATGTTTTACAGAATTCATGAGTTATCGGTATTGAGGATCTATCTTAAGATATTCAACTACAGTTGATTCTATTTTAAACTGAGTGATTTTGCATCAATCGTCGTTTGAGCTTAGATGGCAATTTCATTCTAGCGTTTGGTGTTAGACAGATTTAAGCTTAGTGAGGCTGTAAATACGTGTCTTAATTGTCTTTGTTGACAGTATGCCGCTTGCGATAGGCAATAAATCATAGACACATTTTGAATCCGTAGAATGCACGTACATTAAAATGGCAGACATTGTCAGTGGTAGATATCGCCAATGGTAGAGCTTGTGCATGCGGTGTTTTGTTGTGTGCATGAGTCATCATTCACGCGGCATCAATAAGGGAAGGCTTTGCTGTAGAGCCTGTAAAATAAATCGTGCAACAGCGGGGATAGAGGTAAGAATAGACTGAGATGAGGCAGTCTTATCACGGGCTAAAGCTGGTTAAAATTCTCGTCTTTAAGGAGGCGAGGAGGTTAAAAATATCCATTAGATTGCATGGGGATGCATTTCATGTCCGTTGCAATAAATTTAAAAGAGGTAAATTATGAAAAGCTTTTTGAAAAAAATATCCATCGTTTTGGTGATAATAGCATTAACAACAGGTGTTTCTCATGCTGGAGTTTATGAACAAAACGGTTATCTTAATTCGGTTCAAGTCGTTAGCGCAGGAGCACAATGTCTCCTAGAGCTCAGATACGGTATCAGCCCTACTTCAGACATTCAAAAAGGTGTTTGGGGCTGTGATAACATTGTTGGAAAAAGTATTTTGGATTTGGCAAAAACCGCAGTCATTTTGAACAGAAAAGTAATGGTTATTTTTGAAGCGGGTCATGTGCCAGCAAAAAGGGTTTTAGCCATCACTTTAAAATAAGATCAATAGGGGTTTTTCTCCCTTTTTATATCTGTAACGCTTCAAGAGGTTACAGGTATAAAATATGGAGTGTATATCAAAGGTATAAAAATGTTTCAAAGAGCATTCTCAGTATTTTTAGTGACAGTTTTATTTTTTTTCTTTTCAGATGTAAATCTGTCATATGCTATTGATCCTCCCCATATGGTTTTCCGTATAGATGATCGCTCTCCATCTGTTATATTCTTTGGAGGAGGTTTTGCCCCTTGGGGGGATGATCAGGATATCATACATCATGTAACTGGGCACTCTCTTGCTCAACAGACTTCAGCATTTGTGTCTACAACTGCAAATATGGATGCAGTTTACAGAATGGCGCGGCAACAGATTGCTAATAATCCTGATGAAACGTACTGGCTATATGAAATTATTCCAGATATAAATTTTTATTATGTTCCTAACTCACTCTTTGATACAGCTATGTCTGCTGACAACGTTGTTCAACATGAACAAGTTATGGATCTTTATTATGCATATTTATGGCAGGATGAATGGGCTTCGCTGGGGGCAATCAATACAAATCATATATACTCTGCAAGAAGTATTATGCGGCAAGCGAATGGTGATATTGTCATTGGTCCTAGAACCTTTAATTCTCTTTTTGTTGCCGCTCCATCACAAGTAAATTCGGGGACACTTCCTTCACAAGATTACACTTTTTTATCAGCTTATTATTCTGATAGCGAGGATGCGTTATCTCCAATGTCACTGGCATTTCTTGTAGAATCCTGTAACAGCTCTTCATCCAGTGGTCATATGGAGCGTTCTGGGGATTCTTCCTGCAGCACATACAAACATTCTGTTGATGATATTATGTATAAAATGAATCTATGGTATGAAGCTCTTTAAAGAATTACAGCTATATCTTGCTATTTAATCAAAAACAAAAAAGTAGGAAGATAGCGCATTTCTGTTTTATTTGATTGGTTCTGATGCGCATAGTGCGTAGGGCAGAGAAAATTTTTCGGTATTATGAAGTGTGATAGGGGTGCTATAAAGCATAGGTGTGACATCATCAAAAATGGAAGCGTTGATTTAACAGTATTTGTTGACCTCGATTAGAAAATCCGTTCTTTTCTTTGTTTGGAGTTTTACATCAATAATTTCTTATCTTGTTGTCTTGCTGCTTTTTGAGAGTGCGGTGATAGAAGGCATGTAAGTTTTATATATTGAAGTGTTTGTGTGTGGTGAATATGGGGAGTGTTTTTTTCGTCATGTGATGAACTCTTCGGGCGGTGGGGATTTTGTCCATAAAGCGTCATAAAATATCGCTTTTTGTTCTATGGTGATAGAGATCCCATGAGGGGAAAAGACAAAGGGGAAAGTCAAGTGGATTTTGCGAGCCAATCATGTAAACTGGAACGAATTCCATGCGGATATAAATCAGGTTCTGTTTGTTTCATATAGCGCTATTTGTTGCATAACTTGTGATAGCCAATTCTCTAAATAAGGGGATTTGACCGGTAGAAGAAAAAAGGAATCATTACGAGACAGTAAGTGTGCTTGTTTCAGAATGTCTAATGCTTTTGCATGACATAAGGAACGCGAAACTCTGTCACGCCTTCCTTTCATATTTTCGAGTTTAGGGGTGTCCATATATTTCCTTCAACTTGATCTTTAAGCATGGGACACAAGGGAGTTGAAGGCTAGGGAGTTGGATGCAAGAGATTGAGATATAAGAGATTTGGATACAAGAGATTGGGATGAACATTTTTGGGATAAGCAAAGCTAATATGTTACGCTCGTTGTTTTACAGCGCGTTTGATAAAAAGCTAGGACATCTTTCCAATCCATTATGTATGTAACCTTAAGGCGTTGTTTTCTTAAGAGAGTACAGAGCTTTTTTGTTGCTTGTCAAACAACATCAAATTTCAAAGCTGTAACATGTTTGAGAGAAAGAAGAATGAGAGCCTTACGGATTCAGAAGGGCAAAACTCTCTGGGCAACTCCAGCTTTTGTAAGCTAGATTTTATGTATAGCAGATGAGGGCTGTATTTGAGTGATTTCTGAAATAGGAAGACAACCTTATTGAGAAAAAATATAAAGGCATATTAATCACTCTTCGGACTATCATCTTTTTCCTTTATAATTTTCAAAACTATCTATAGCAATATTATTTAAATAATGAAGATAATGCCTTATGCTTTTATGTATCGTGTGTCTTCTTGGGATCATGCCTCTCACATAAAAACAGAATGCCTCAAATATTAAAATATTATTTGTCTCCGAATATACATTTATTGCATATTCATGGACTTGTTTTTAAAGAGATATCCCACTCCCAAGTCCCTTTTACAAGAACACTCGTCAATGGTATAGGGGTAAAGCCCCTATGAAATGTATAAAACTTATAAGGTATCTCCCTCATTTTTATGCTTCATAAAAGTGCAGGTTGGTACTCTCATATATTTTTCCAGTTTCCAATGTTACGAAAGCCTTGGTTCGTGAGACGATTCATAAGAGGCATATGCCTTTTTTGTACAGTTTTTAATCCACATGCCAGCTCCGCTTGTAACTTGCAAGCGACATGGTTTTGATTGTTTCAACAGAAAACAAATTTAGGATGAGAGAATCCTGTGGTATTCGGGTCTCTCATTCAATATGAAAAAACAATAAATACTCTTTATAAATCAATGTGATGTATCTTAAAGAAGACGAATTGTTTATAAAGCCGCATGGATGAAGAATCTTCGTCTTTTAAGGTGGTGAAAGAAAATCATAATCCCTATTTTTTCATAAAGGGCGTGAGAAAAGTCTTTCACAAAAATTTTATACGATAAAAATTATACAATAAAAAAAGAGAGTCTTTTAACATAAGAGTCTTGATCGTTTGCTGCTATAACCTGTATTGTGTACACAGATACTGCTATCATTTTTTACTGTAAAAGCTTCTCTTGGGATATTAAAGGGTACAATCTTTATGGAAAGAAGAATCCGCGCAAGGCAAAAGGCTTATTTAAAAAGATTATATCGCAAGATTGCTTTTGTTTGCATAATACTTTTTTGTATAGTGATTTTGTGTTTTGTTGTTGCAAAGGTGGTCAGTTATTTTTCTTCTCATAAAAAAATAACACAACAAGCATCTGTTGAATTGGTTATTCCTGTTTTTGATCTGCGCGTATATTGCAAGGAAATTTCTGCTTCCGTTATGCCCGATATGAAAAGAGAAGTTTATCAGCATTGTCTTAATTTGGAAAGTGAGGCCTATTTTGCTATTCGTGAAATGTGGGATAAGCTTTCTGATACTGCAAAAAAACAATGTTTGACGATGGTACGACCTGGGGATGGAAATTATTTTCTCTTACGCGATTGTTTTCTCAATGAAAAAGAAAATAAAAAAGGCAAAAGACGCAATTACTTTTAAGTTTTTATACGGAAAGTTAAAAGGATGCGAATTTTGATGAAAAGATAAAAACCCCTTAAATTACGATCTGCCTCGAGACCAATAGAAATTTTATTTATTTATCTTGTTATATTGCACTTCTTATTTAAGGTGTTGCGACATAAGGCATGGATGCCTCCTTGAAATGTTTAAAGGGGCGTGGTGGAGTTTTAGGAGGATTTGTTGAGCTTTTTTAAGGGAAATAACAGGCGTGGGAAATCCATTTCGTAATGGTTCTGGTGAAGGGTATAATGGTAAAGCCTCTCATGAAGTGTATAAAATTTATAGAGCATGTTCATCTTTACGTTTCAAAAAAGAGTAAGCTCCAAGTACTATCTTACACTGTGCTCGTTCCCAATGGTGCCTCTCGACAGCCCGTAAGCCTTAGAGATGGTTCATAAGAGGCACTTTTAGCCTTTCTTTATCGTTTTTACTCTACGCAGGCTTTTCCGAGTGTAACATGCAAGAAAAAGAGATTGATTCAATAGTAAACAGATTGAGGATGAAAAATCCTACGGTATTAAGTTTTCTTACTTAATACAAAAATATGAATTATCATTATAAATTAATTCAGTGTACGAATTTTACAAGAATTTTGATTGTTGACAGAACAGTGTGACTTGAGAACCTTCGTTCTTTGAGGGCGTAAGTCAATAGACATGACAAAAATGAGTAAAAAACTTCCTTTTATAAACATTCAAGGCTGCTTCATGCGTAAAGTGCTGTGCTGGGTTTACAAATGTGCTTGTTTTATAATTCCAGTTTTCTTTATCAGAAAAGATAAGAGAGGAAATGCGTTATGCCATTCTTATTGATAGTTTTTGAGGAGAGTATCTTTTTGAGAAGAAGCTGATTTTTAGGAAAGTGTGACATATTGGTCATTTTTTTCATAATTTGATATTTTTTTGTATTTAAATATTTTGTTTTTAGGCTCAATTTGTTATAAATAAAGGCTGTGATTAACTTAAAAATGCATGGGTAAAAATAGAAATTGATAGTATCGGGCTTATTTAGGAAAGAAGATTAATCTCTTGGTGATTATAGGGCTTGAATAATACTTCGTATTAATCTATCTATAAAGATCAAGAGGTTTTGTGAAGCGATCGTGGATTATCGCTCGCAAAGGGGTTGCTTTAGCGATGAAGAGAGGCTATATTCATAAAATAAAGAGGTTCGCGCGGTGACTCGCTGGGATGGAAGTGCTTGTGAGTTAAATGCACGAGGGGGTAGAGGATATCGGCGTTTTTAGGAGCGGTGGTTTTAGAGCAAAAAAGGAAGCTTCTAATATTCTCTGGCAGGAATTTTTCTTTGTCAGGTGTGTTGTGTGTGTGTGTGTTTCCCTTTTTGTTTTCCACAAGATAATTATTTTTTTAGTGAAATATGGTTTATTTTAAAAAAAACACTTGGCATTTTACGTGAACATCATTAGGTTTCTGCTGTTTAACAGAGAAAGAGGGAATTTTTAATTTACGATTTCCCTGCTGTTTTATGATTTTCAAGAAAATATATGCTTTTATCAATATCAGTAGGGTTCGTTTGAGTAAAATAAACGCGGATAGCTTGATAACCGTATGTTAAAAATGATTAGCATTATCAAAAGGTAATGCAATGAGGAAGAGTCAATTAAGACATACATATAAGACAAACACTCCAAAAAGGGATAAAGATGAGGCCACAACAAAATAGACGGGTACGCGGTCGCAACAATAACAATAATGGTAATAGCAATAATAATCGTCGCGGTCCTAATCCGTTGTCTCGCAATTATGAAAGTAGCGGTCCGGATGTTAAAATTCGCGGGAATGCTCAGCAAATTGCCGATAAATACATAAGCCTTGCGCGTGATGCACAAGGTGCGGGTGATCGTGTTATGTCGGAGAATTATTTACAACATGCCGAGCACTATTTGCGTATTATTTTAGCAGCAGCTGGACAAATGTCTCAATCGGTTCGACGTGATGAAAATCGTGGTGATGAAAATCGTGATGAAAACAACGAGCAAGAATGCGGTGAAATAAATCTTGACGGTGAAAAAAAGGATACTGTCGAGGATGATACAGATGTATTACAGATGCCGTCGCAAAAAAATGGTAATGGCCAATATGCTAAAACGCAAAATGGGGATGCGCGTGAAAATGCTTTAGAGGCTCTATCGGATGAAAAAACCGATCAAGAGCACTGTCGCTCTGAGAAAAATGTTGAACCTGTCAAAAAAACACGTCGTTCTCCTCGTCGACGTACTGTACGGACCCAACAAGATGAATCATCTCTTGAGCTTTCACTTGCAACAGCAGAAAGCACGAGCAATGGAGATGCATCAACAGCAACAAAAGAGGTTTCTTCGTTGCCTGGATTAAGTGAGGGGATACAGAGAAAACCGCGCCGTCGCCGAGTGGTCAATCTTGAAGCAGAGGAAAATGTTTAAATCTTCAGGGATTCTGTGTAAGCGCTTGTGGTGATGTTATTGGTATCATGATAGTAAATATATATGCTTAAGAAGCTTCTTGCGCTTTGTTTGAATTTTCACGGGCAGTATTAGGAACTTAACGAAGGGGGTTGACAGAAAAGATTGCCTCTTTACTGGGATTTAAGTGAGGGAATACAGAGAAAAGCACATCCGTGTATTTTAAGAGGCAGTTCTTGTATGAAGAACGCAATGTCGTTGTTTTATTTATTCCTACTTATATTTAATATTGTTCAATGTATTTATGCCCATTTTGCGATGGTGCTCATGAATTCTATCATGTGAAATACATCGGTTATCTTTGCTTAATAAAAGATGTAAGCTGGGCGTTATTGCGTTAATTTTCAATGTTGAAACAGTTCTTCTTTTGATATCGGATCATTCATAAGAGGTATTTTTATTCATCCATTTCCTTGCTGGGATATGTGAGCAAATGATTTTGATTCAGTTCCTTATGAACAGATTTGAAAGGGGAGAATCTTACAGTATTTGAGGTTCTCGTTTGACATGCAAAATAAATCATCACTATAAATTAATTATGTTGAATTTTTGCACTCAAGAAGATGCCTTTCTTGCATGTTCATTAGATTTTCCCAAGCGATGTCAGTTTTCTTAAAAATGGGAATGCGTTGACAGAAAGGTTTCTTCTTTTCCGAGATTAGGTCAGGAGATACAGTGAAAAATCTACCGTTTCCTAAGTGGTCGTATCTTGAAGCAGAGGAAAATTTTTAAATCTTCAGGGATGCTATGTAAGCGCTTGTGGTGATGTTCGTTTGCTTAATGAGGCATTATCTTCGAACTTTCTTTTGTTGTTTCAACAGAAAGAACGGCGATTAGTGCACCGGTGTGATAATTGTAAATCATAAATTTTGTTTGTCTATCAGGGGTTAAAACTTTCAGTACAATATTGTGTTCTGAGAGGCTTTGCGACAAAATCTGTGTTTTTTCCGGTAGAGAGAGCGTATGATGGATAACGTGTGGGTTTTGGTTGGGAGAGGAAGATAGCTCTGTTTGTTTTGGCGCTGATCCGGTTGTTATCACTTTATAAACAATTAAAAACAGTACAGTTAGAATAAGGAAAAGCGTTATTAAAACGGAAATAATCATTAAACCCATAAGTTTTTTTCTCACTCGTTCTACAGCAGGATCTAAAGGGAGATCTTGAGGCAGAGAGTTTTGCTCTGTGTGATGGTCTTTTGAAGGTTGCATGCGCTTATTATCAATCATGTCTTTCATTGAGTATTTTTTTGAGATCTGATGGGTTTATGCTTTTAAAGTTTTTTCTGCAAGAGGTTTGTGGAAGAAGAATGCAAAAGAGGAAGCGATGTTGGTAAAATACCTTCTTTCTGGACTGTAGATATCTTGTTATTTACGTTTTGGCTTTTAAGCAGGAAATTTCCACGGTTTGTTACAGACCAGATCAATTTTACTTCTTGTTGATGTAAATCTGCATGGACGTTTATACATTGAGCAAAAATTTGTTGTCCAGAAAATGAAAACTTTTTTGTGGACGGTATCATGGATTGTTCACATGCTTGAGCCGTGGGATAGATTTTAACCATTGTATTGTTCGAATAGCAACTATTAAAATCATCTGTACATGAAACTAATAAGAGGATAAAAACAAGGGGGGTCATCAATTATTTTCCAAATGAGAGGTTGACAGAGCGGACTCCAATTTGTCAGCTTAGGGGACTCTTCACTGTTAAACGGTTTCAAAGTTTTTTAGTTCCGCGTTTGAGATGCCATTCTATATTGAATTATTCAAAGTCATTGGCTTGCACGTCATAAAAGGGTGGGTATGGGCTTTGTGTTGGTGAGAAATATTTGAAAAAAGACTAAAATGCCTCTTATGAACGCTCTCAGAGGTCAAGGGCTGTTGTAACATGAGGGACAAATGGTATGATGATGCTCGCTACTACTTTTATGAAGTGAAAAGAGGCATGAAGGTACAGAAGGATGTGGAGTAAAAAGGGGCGTGTTTGAGGGTTCACTTTACGGGGGCTATTAATTATGTTTTATTTACAGACACTGTTTTGATTTGAAATGAGCGTGGATACGCTGGCAAATATTAAAAAAGTGCGTGAATCAAAGACACAAGCGTATTCTGTTATAGGGTGTCCTATTGTACATGAAGAGAATATCTCCATTAAAGAATGCGATAAATACAAGCATAAAATGTGTAATTTTCATCAATTGATTGTCGTTGTTGTGGTTGCTTTAAGCCCGTAAAGCTGAAGAGTGATGATGGATGTTAGCTTTACTTCTTGAAATTTCATATTCTGCCAAAATGAAATTGTATGTGCATTGCGAAAATGACACAAAAAGAGGTGGGTAATAGACTCGCTTTTATTTGGCATATAAAAGCTGAAACGGTTTGCGCTTCATCGTTTTGGTTCTTGTTTTAAAATATGCGGTTATATAAGGGATGGAAGTTGATTGACAGCGGGAATGGACTTTATGTAGCTTTCAGTTCTCATCGTTAAGGTTTTGGGGAACTATTGGGGGATTATAGAGCTGGGTTTAAAGGGGTGAAAATATCTTTGTGCTTAATAAAATAGAGGAGAAATTTTGCTAAAAAAAGGGGAAACTTCTCTTGTTTATTTATTGTTTAAAATGCTCTTTTAAGAAAAAATATCAAAATAAGTATCAGGAACAGAGAGGCAATAGACAATTCCTTCTTGTGTCAATTTGAGGGAAGCTGAACCATTCACGGAAATGGGAACGATTTTTTCGAGAACGGCACTACCAAAACAGGCTTTTTTATTGTTTGTGGGAGGGATGCCGGATTCAAAACTTTCATGCCAAGTGATGATAAGTTGCGTTTTGCCATTCGGTTTTGTTTCGATTTCACAACGTACACAGATGCTCCCCTTTTCTTGGGAAAGGGCTCCAAAAGAAAGAGAATTGACAATCAGTTCATGAAAAGCCAAACCAATATGCAAAGCGGCATTGGGAAAAAGATAAGGATCTACGCCTTCAAGTGAAAAACGTTTTGTTTCTTTCATAAAATAGCCTAAAGCCTGCGTTTGGACCAATTCGCGAAATTGAGCACCACGCCAATCGGAATCAGTGATCAGATCTTGAGAATGAGAAAGAGAATGAAGACGACCTTGAAATTTGCGTAAGAAAACCTGAAGAGATTCAGTATAGCGCGCGGTTTGGCTAGCAATACTTTGAATGATCGCTAAAAGGTTTTTAGAACGGTGACTGACTTCGCGAAGAAGGATTTTAAGCACTTGTTCACGGCGGCGTAAGCCGGAAATATTAACACCGGTGGTGATAATACCGATAATGTCTTCGTTATCATTGCGGTGGCAATCAATAGAAAATTTGTACCAAATCTCTTGTTTGTTTGTATCTTCAAAACGTGCTTCAACAGTTTGCATTTTGCCACTCGCTAAAACTTGCAGTTTGATGGTTTCCATATTGTCTGCAAGGTCAAGCGAAAAAAAGTCGCTGTCACGACACCCAACCCGCCATTTATTGTGCAAATGGTGCGGCAAGTTTTCAGCCCATAAATAAACCAGATTTGTTGCCTGATAGAGAACACAAATATCAGCACCACGAATCGCTTGCATGAGCGCACTCATATGAGATCTATCCATGGGAGGCTTTGAAAGAGGCGTAACGATCATAATTTTAAGATGTTACTCTGTTCTAAGCCGCTTTAGAAGCATTCTCTTGAAAAAATAAAGCTTGAGAAATAAGCGCTTTCACCATATCCGGGTTGAAAGGTTTGGTCACTAAAAAAGTTGGTTCTGGACGCTCGCCAGTCAGCAGCCTTTCAGGAAAAGCCGTGATGAAAATCACTGGTATACGGTCATTTTTCAAAATCTCGTTGACCGCGTCAATACCTGAACTGTTATCGGCTAATTGAATATCAGCCAAAATCAACCGTGGTTTTTTCTTATGATACATGATGACAGCTTCATCACGCGTGCGCGCTATTCCTACAACATGATGACCTAGGCTTTCTACCATTTGCTCAATATCAAGCGCAATAAGAGGTTCATCTTCAATAATCATTACTTCAGTGGCAATTTGTTGAGAAATATCAATGGATGCTTGGTTGAGAAGCTTGCGGAATTCTTTTGTATCCAGATTCATGATTTCGCTGGCTTCTCGTTCATGAAATCCTTCAACGGCAATGAGCAAAAATGCTTGGCGTGCACGGGGCGTGAGATAGGATAATTTGGCACTTGTTTTTTGTTCAAGACCAAATTGGGGCAGGGGTTCAGGGATGTTCGGTGTGGTTTGGTCAAAAAGATGGCAAAAAAGCCAATAGGTACCAATTCGGTCACTGGATGCTTTGGGAAAAATGGAGATATCGGCGATGAGTGCTTCCAACATCGCGGATACATAAGCATCGCCAGAGGATTGGCTACCGGTGACAGAGCGGGCAAAACGCCGAAGATAGGGAAGATGCGGGGCAATGCGCGTTGATAATGACATAATTTATAACTCCTTTGACCTTTCAAGCATTTTGTTGATTGAAATTCTCAGCCGGTAAAAAAGTTCCTTGATTTGTATGGAACTTTTTACCGACAGCTATATTTACAACCATAAGGCGAAAAAATTCTTCGCGGTGCTACTGATATTATATGGATTAGGGGGATGAAAAATGAACGACCGTGATGAAAAAAATCTCACCACACAATTTACAGTTGGAGATGATCTTCTCGGGGTCAATAGCGAAATAGCACGGAAGTTACGTCAATTTTACATGGAAATTCAAGAAGAAGCACTGCCACGGTGTTTGCTTGAGCTTTTAGAGAAGTTGGAGCGCGCAGAGCAATTTGGCTTAAACAATGTGGAAAAGGTTTGAATCCTTTATGTCAAAGTGCGCGAAAAACTTTAAACAAGAACTTCTTTTGGTGTTGCCGGCTTTACGAGCTTTTGCTGTTTCTTTAAGTGGTAAGCAGGATAAAGCCGAAGATTTGGTCCAAGATACTGTTATGAAGGCATGGGCCAAGCAAGATAGTTTTGAGATGGGAACCAATCTTAAGGCTTGGCTTTTTACCATTTTGCGCAATGAATTTTACAGTCAAATGCGTAAAAAGGGAAGAGAAGTTCAAGATACCGATGGCGTGTTTACTCAAAATGTCGCTGTTCATCCGGCTCAATATGGATCGCTTGATTTGCAAGATTTCAAAAAAGCCTTAAATTTGCTTTCTGCCGATCAAAGAGAAGCCATTATTCTCATTGGCGCATCGGGGTTTTCTTATGAGGATGCTGCGGCTATTTGTGGTTGTGCTGTTGGAACCATTAAAAGCCGTGTGAGCAGGGCGCGTAATCGATTACAAGAACTTCTCAAGGTGGATGGTGAGTCTGATTATGGTCCTGATTCTTATTCAGCTGGAAGTACATTGTGTTCATTTAACGGCTAAAAAAGCATAATAATTATGATCGATAGCCTTGTTTTTTTTATTCCCGTTATAGCTATTACAGTAAAGTCAGTATCTGAGGAAATTCAGAGTGTTTGGCGTGTATCCTTAGGAACACAAGAAAAGCCTGTATAAACTTTCCCACGGGCTTTAGGTTTTATTTTCCATAAGGTTGCCTTCCTTTGTGCTGAAAAATGACGACTTTCAAGTTCGCCAATGGACATTCTATGACAACAAAAACAAATTTGATGCCTCAAATGCCTTCTTCTGATGCAACGATATCACGCTGGCGGTGGTGTGCGATTGTTGTTTCTCTTGTTATGGCTCTTTTGGCATCGGTTTTTATTATGTTGCTTTCAAATGCCGTTGATCGAGAAGTCGCACAGTTGAATACAAGTTCAGAATTGCGTGAACAGGCTGATTTGGTCCTTATTAGCTTGATTGATATGGCTGTTGCTGATCGCAGCTATGCAAAAACGCGCAAGGCGGAAGATAAAATACGTTTTGAAAATGCAGAGCGGGAGTTGGGGGATATTCTCGATTATATCGCACTTATTGTTTATGCGCATCCACAATGGGATGAATGGTTTACGGCTTTTAAAAAAGAGGTTGAAGCACGAAAAGCATTTATGAATGCCCATATGCATGCTCTTGATGCGATTCCTGAACAACCTTCTCAAGCTGCCTCTTTTGAAGGATCAAAGATTCCTGTGGCACGTTTAGCTCAATTGATGACAAGCTTTATTAATGGGGATGATGTGGTGCGACAAAAACAGCGTGAGGGTATCGCATTAATGCGGGCTGCTTTGACATTGGCGGCTATTGTTTCTGTTGTGAGTACTTTTATTTCTGCCTATTTTGTTATTAATCGTTTTCATCGTGATGTGCGCTCTTTAAAATTGTATCAATTGCTGCTTCATAGCGAAAATATCGCTCTGGAAGCCCGCGTGAAAGAACGGACACAAGAATTAGAAAGAGCACGCAATCACGCTGAAAAAGAACGCCAACGGGTTGAAATATTATTGCAGGATGCAAGCCATCGCATTGGCAATTCTCTTGGGACGGTGTCTTCTTTGCTGGGGCTCCAGTTAAACCGGAGCAAAAATGAAGAGGTACGTTCTGTTCTAGGAGCTGCGCGTGATCGTATTCAGACAATTTCTACAGCACATCGTCGTTTGCGCTTAAGTGATGATATGGAAACGACTTTATTGGCAGAGTTTCTCAGTTCTGTTGTGCATGATGTCGAATTGGCAGTCCCTTTTGAATTGCGTGAAAACATCACCATTCACACCAATTTTAAAGATTGTCGCCTGTCTTCAAGAGATGCGACAACACTTGGAATTATTCTTGGTGAACTGCTGACAAATTCCTTAAAACATGCCTTTCCTGATCAACGTACGGGTCATATTTATATCTCCTTTGGTCCCCAGAAAGATGGACAATTGATGCTCATTGTAGAAGATGATGGCGTGGGAATGAAAAGCCAAACTTTAGAACAAAAAACAGGACTTGGTCGTGTGGTCGTGGAACAGCTCTGTATGCAATTTGGTGAGAAACCTCTGTTTGAAACTTCTGCTTTGAGGGGCACAAAGATTGTCATTCCTTTGCCAAAACTCAGTATGAATAGTTCAAAAAAACTCTGATTGATTTTTTTTAAGAGATAAATTCTTTACTCTCTGCTTGTTCGCTTTAATAAAAATGAGAATAAAATATGACTTAGATAACACGAACACAGCACCATTCATTTTAGCTTGTCAATTGTTTTCAAGAGAAGAAACTTTTCTTCTTCATCTTTTGCTCTCTTTGTTTTTCGCTTTGTTTACTCCGATTATCGGCTTTTAAAATTCTCTTTTTTTGTATGTTTTATAGCTTTGAAGTGCTTAAGTTAAAATTTAAATTTATTTTGAATAAGAGCTCCTTTAAGCCAATAATAATACTTATATTAGTAAGCTCTATTTCTTTGCGAAGAGATTGTTTTTTCAAGTTTTGTTATTTTTTGTAAGGCATGTAAAACTTTAAATATGGGGTGTTTTTGTAAAAGTGTGTAACGAATATTCTTAAGGATAACTTGCTCATAAAGTTTATGAAACACCGTTTTTTAGGGCTATGAACAGCATAAGCATTCAACAAGTGAAATCTCTTCAACAAGAAGTCTGGTTGTTTATAGAATGATATGGGTTTTAGAATCTTCATCCTTGAGAAAAAACTTACCTTTGATTAAAATTTTATTGCATGGAAAACAAAGGGATTTTTATCGTTTTGATAAAACAAACAAGAAGAGTTAGCCTTTTTGGATTTCATATTTTGCACTTTTCTATCGTGCATAAACATGCAAAGGGGAGGGCGTTTTATTTTTAATCATTGTTATGGCAGCCTTGGGTGGTGGCATATTTCGGCGTATTCTTTACAGATATTTAAAGTGCGGAAATCTCTTTGAGAAAAATAAGCGCTAAAGCATATTTTTTAGATGTTTTGAGTCGTAAAAATGCAGATGCTTTTATGCTTTAAGTATCTTCAGAGGGGGGTATCGGGCTGTTGATCAAGGCATCAATATTGTTTTTTTCTTGGAGGAATGTTTGTAGGTCTTGATTGGTTAAGGCTTTGCTATCCGGTATACGGATGCGCATAGGATCAACTTTGATGCCATTGACAATGATTTCAAAATGACAATGGGGTCCGGTTGCCATGCCTGTTGATCCAACATAGCCAATAATTTGTCCTTGTCGTACTTTCACGCCTGGTTTGATGTCTGGTGCATAACGGCTTTGGTGTGAATAACTGCTGACATATCCATTGGCATGTTGAATTTCCGTGTGATTTCCATAGCCGCCTGTTACGCCTACTCTTGTGACAATACCATCTCCTACAGCAATAATGGGTGATCCTTTAGGAGCAACCCAGTCAACACCCGTATGCATGCGAATATAGCCTAAAATAGGATGTTTGCGTGGACCAAAGGGGGAGCCAAAAATCCCATTTGGTGTGGGTTTTCGCAGCAAGAAAGGCTTTGAACTCTTCCCTTCAGAATCATAATAATCAACGCTTCCATCTTTTAATTGATAACGGTAATATTTATAAGTTGTATTCCCAAAAGTTGCACTAATATAACGAATTTCTGGATCAGTGTTTTTGGATGCTTCCTTTGCTTTCAAGTTCTTTTTGCCGTTTTTGTTTTCTTTATCGCTTTGTGGTACGGCATAAAATATTTCGATTTGATCATTGGGGGTTATCGGACTTTTCATGTCAATATTGGTGGCCAGCAGACGAATGAGACGATGAGAGAGAGATTGTGATATATTATGGCTTAGCAAAGCACTATAGAGTGCATCATAAGCTGTTGGTAATTGCGCGCTATTGATATAAGAATGCGGAATACCATTTTGAAAAGCCGTTTTAAGAGCTTTAGACATTTTAGGCTCTGTGCTTTCAATGAATTGGCCTTTATCATTTAGCGCAATGGTGAGAACATGATACATCCCTTGATAGATACTTGCGCGTACGAGATGATCTTCTTCACCAGCTTGTGTCACGATGCCAATGCGTAAAAGACTTCCCTCTTTAAGGGTATCGGAAAGGCTCATTTTTTCTAGCGTTTTTACAACCTGTTCAATTTGCTTTTTTGTATAACTGGTTTTTTTGAAAGCATCGGCTATCGTTTGTTTTTTACGAATAGGAATAATATCTTCAACATAGTTTTTTGTCAGATCGATACGGTGACTTTGAGGAGAAACGGTTACATTTTCTTGCACAATGCGAACTTCAGGGGATTCTGTACCTTGGGAATCAGTAGATGCATCTTCTAACTTTAAAGGATCAATCAATGTGAGAACTGAAAGAAGTTCGGTACTTTTTTCTAACGTAAACCCAGCTTTTTGCACTTCTTGTTGTGCCTCTTCATCTGTCAGCGTATCGTTGTCATCAAAATCGAATTGATTTACCTTAAAATCATAGCTGCGTAAGGTGATTTTTGTTTCAACCTTTGCTCCATAAATCTGTCCAGAATCTTGTGGTTTGGCACTTTGATTTTTCGAATCACTGGCAAGAATGCTTAAAGAATCAAATTTTGGATAGCTATATTTTTGGGGGCGCTTTTCAGCTAAAGCCATACGAATCCATTCAAAATGTTGTGTTTGAATGACTTGTTCATCGCCTTTTTTTTGCAGAATCGATAGTTCAAATTGACGTTTGCTGTCAAAGCTTTGCCGTGCATGGGTGGGAGAAATACGATCCCCTTTATATCCATTGGCCTCAGGATCTTGTGTGTGTGAGAGATTTTCATTTGTAAACCATTGTGGAGGGGTTACCAATCGCTGTTGTTCATCAAGAGCCGTAAAAAGTGCAATACCCATAAGAATGCAGGAAGTGATTCCTGTTAGAACGGTTCCCGTAAGCCAACGGGCCGAAACTTGTCGGCGCGCAGGACGCAAGCGTTTGACGACAAGAGCAGGGTCCTGTCCGGGATCGTTTTTTTGTTGTTCGTTATCCCACATAGATTCTAAGAGTACTTTTTCAATATTAAATAAAGAAAGCTAGCATAGCTTAGCATGTTTCTACAAGAATTTGATTCTTTTTACAAATTACAGATCATACGAATTCTCTTTATACAGCAATGTCTTTATGAATCGTACCTGTGCAGAAAAATTTCCTTATTAAAGTAACATAAAACAAGCGTTATTGTGATTAATCCATTCCTAGGCGCTTCCTATTTTTATGCATTGCAATGGGGTGCTATATTTTACTTTAAAGGCGCTATGCTCCCTTTAACTCTTTCTGTTTTCATGTTTTATTTTTATTTTAGTGTAATGTATTGAAATACAACCAGATGTTTATGTTATTTTATTTTAAAAAAAGTAAAAAATGATA
>NZ_JBHIMA010000030.1:0-3723 GCF_042193775.1 Bartonella sp. OD88NMGDW
ATCAGCAACATTGTGATAAGTATTCTTCTCACCTTCTGTGCCATCAGCATCAAATTGCGCAACTTTGAAATCAGGTTTTGTCCATTTGCCTTCCTCATACTTAGTATCGCCACCAAAATATTTAGCAAGGGCTGTGTTCGTAGAATGGAGCTGTGAGCCATTCACCGCATCGGTTGATTTTTTTGAGAGCTCACCATCCTTAAGAAACGTGATCTTGCTGTTTGTTTTCTCATCTTCTTTTTCTCCATGTTTTGCAGTAAAGGCATTTTCATCTTTGTTCCATGATAAAGAATCTTGTGCAACACCTTGTGTCACATCTTTGATCCGCTGATTCACATTCTTGATACTCGTATCAATGCCTTCAAAAGCTGTACCAACATCGGTAAAATCAGTCTGTGTTACCTCTCCTGCTTCAGAAATCTTAGATAATTTATAGGTGGGTCCCGTGAAAGCACCATTTGTAAAAGCTGTACCACCACCTAAAAACTTCGCAACATCTCCAGAGAGGGTATGAATTTGTCCACCATTAATGGCATCACGTGAATTCTCTGTAATACTACCATCCGCAACATTATGAAGAGCAACGGGCTTAGCATCTTTACCTTTCCCCAACGTCACACTTTCATAATTAATGGTTTTTCCTTCATCTGTATTTTTATCATAATGAACAACTGCTGATTCATCAGATTGAAGATTATCAGAAAGGTCTTTTAAACCCTTATCAAGTTGGCCTTTATTAACCGCTTCATTGTTATTGGTCGCTTCCTTCACACCGGAAATAACACGATCAGCACCACTCTTATTTGCAATATTGATTGTAGCGCCTTCCGTCTCCGCACCAATCTTGATAGCCTTGCTGTCCGTATCCTGTTTAACTAGGCTATCACCTACAACCTTGTTAATCTCTTTTTTTACATTTGTAATAGAAGTACCTACACCCTCAAAGGCAGAAGCTACATCAGTATAGCTTTTATCTTCTGCAGTGCCATCTTCCTTAACGGTCTTAACCTTGAAAGTTGGACCTGTCCAGTTTCCATTTCCAAAATCAGCATCACCACCAAAAAAAGTAGCTACCTTACCACCTAGTGTATTTATCTGTGAACCATTCACCGCTTCATCTGAATTTGCACTGAGATCGCCACCTAATAAACCGGAAATGGTTCGTTTCCCATTATCTTTATTCAAAATGCTGACTTTAGTGCCGCCTGATGCCTTACCAATGGTGATGATAGTCGCTCCCCCCGAACGGAGACTGCGCGCTAAAGTAACCTCTTCTTCTTCCTTAACAAGGATGCTGTCTCTTACATCGACAATCTCTTTATTCAGAGTAGTGAAAGTACTGTTAACACCTTCAAAAGCAGCAGCAACATTGTGATAAGTCTTTTTGGCACCTTCTGTGCCGTTAGCATCAAATTGCGCAACTTTGAAATCAGGTTCTGTCCATTTGCTTTCCCCATACTTGGCATTACCACCAAAATATTTAGCAAGGGCTGTGTTCGTGGAATAAAGTTGTGAACCATTCACCGCTTGTTGTGAAGTCTCAGTGAGTGCTACAGCCTTAACTTTTTTTATCTCTTTACCTCCAGCATCAATACCATCGGTCTTTATTTTCGGACCATCAGTAATGACCAGACCTGTTGCATCTAGGGTGGTTGTGCCTGCCTTTAAACTCGTTAATGTAACATCCTTAGCTAAATCAAATTTTACCTTATTGTCTTTATCACCTTTTGTAACCTTTATGTTATTACTTGCAGCAGCTAAATCTACTAATTTATTCGATTCAACCGTTGTAGTATTCGCTCCAGAAACAGAGAGTTTCCAACTTCCGGCATTCTTTTCTAATACTTTCAACTGCGCTACATTTACTGCATCAGTATCTTCAGTACCACCTGCAACGCCTACAATTTGTCGTGTTTTTCCCTTTCCTATGCTACCAATACTAAGCGCTCCTTCAGAGCTGATCCAAGCATGCAAATCTGCCCCCGGCTCTACCAAAACGCCTAATGGCCTATATGCATTAATACCACTGCCTATAAAAGCTTCACTATCAGCACCTAAAGCAATCCCACCACTCTTGGTCACCTTCGCATTAGAACCAATAGCCGTCCCTCTAATCTCATTTGTCTCGGTTGCATTGTAACCAATAGCAACGCCATGTTGCATCACTGTTTTCGCACTATGACCTATTGCCACAGTATTAGTGCCGATGTTAATCCCGCTATCTCTAGTACTTCTAGTCAGTGGCCTCATATTAAATGTTGTTGCATCATTATCAAATCCAACAGACTTATAAGTGCTCTCTAAAGCAGGTATAGTAAAAGAACTCTCATTACTTTTATCCAAAAAAGTTTTGTTTAGAAAATTTGCATAGTTACTAGAAGCATTAATCTCTTCTACTCCTGCTTTTTTGAGCACTGTTAAATAATTGTCTTTTGAAACAGGAGACGCATTCAAACCAGCAACAGGGATGATGTTTTGTGGATAAGACACACCAGCACTTTTTACACCTTCAAGAAAGGTGTTCCTAAAATCAGGATTTGCTGAAAAAACAGGTGTAACATTCGATAAAAATGTAACCGCTGTAGCCAACGAAAGAACTTTAACAAAAGAAAAACGAGAAAGTTTTAATTTACTCGCTACTTGTGTGGCATGTATTTTTTTCATAATGGATTCCCCCCAAAAAACTTTAGAAACACACTTGATGACGCAAAAAAAACACATTTTAGCAATAAGAGTTTGAAATGAGTTTGATTTTGAGCCTTTGTACTGTGTATGTTTGATATAATGAGACCTAAATGTATATTTTTAGACGTAGTTATGACACATTTAGAGTCTAATGGTCATCGATGGGTTATTTTTTGCCTAACTTAAATTGTAATATCTAAGATTTTTGAAATTTATTGAATAATTGCTTTTCGCAAATCATCTCTTTTTTAGTATTATACAGTGATATACATAAATTTGCCGTGTGCTTTTTATCTTCGCGCATCACTTACCTCCCCTTTTAAAATTCATTTTATCAGAATGAGTCTTACTCACAACAGATTTTGTTACTTATAAAACATATTTGTAGAATATCAAGAAAAAAATGATTTTCCTGAGATATTTAGAGAGATAATTCGTTGTGAAGATAAAAATATCGCTTTTTTACAACAGTTGCCAAGAGGTTTTTTGATTATAGGACTTAGGTTTGTATTGTGTTTGTATGCTTAAAAAATTTTGCCCCCGCTTCATAAAAGCAAGGGCAAACGGGTGTTTGTTGAAATATTTTATTTTTATTGTTAATTTAGCGTTAAGCTTAGTCCTACGCCTGCTCCCCAGCGCCCCCCAGCAGTTGTAACAGATAGACTAGAACGGATTTTTCCATCTTCAGAGGTATAACCAGCACCAACAGCAAATGCAGACTGATTGATCCATATACCACTACCAAATGCAACACTCAACTTTCCTGGTGCATCATTGTAACGTAAGTTAGAGACAGCCAACCCAATAGCCGCAGCTTGCCTTGCCTCTTTCCGAACATCCTCAATAGCATAATTTAACGTCTCAAACTTCATATCTGTGTAGGATTTTGCCTCGTTAACGCCATTATCGACAAGACTACCTATTTGATCATCCGTATATTTCTTCGCATCTTCAAGAACTATCTTCATCTGCTGTTCGGTGTAATCATGTAACTGACCCCCATTAACAGCTTCATGCGAGCCCGTTTCAATCTTTCCA
>NZ_JBHIMA010000031.1:0-3719 GCF_042193775.1 Bartonella sp. OD88NMGDW
CAAAGAGTGACACAAGTTCAAAGCACAGTAGAGACAGCTTTGACAGAGGCAAGAGAAGCCAAGGCAACGGCAGGAGATGCAAAAACACTTTCCGAACAAACCAAGAGCGCTTTTGATGATGCCAAGCAGGTGATGGGCGAGGTGAAGAATGTTGCAGAAACAGCAGCAACGAACAGTGGGCAAGCTCTCACGACAGCTTCTGAAGCCAAGACGACAGCAGAGACAGCCTCTTCGGTAGCTGGTGATGCAAAAGAAACGGCATTGAGAGCGTTGGCAGATGTCAAGGATCTTAAGCAATCGGTTGATCATGTCAAGAATACAGCTGAGGGAGCCAAAAGGACAGCAGAAGGAGTAGAGCAGAGGGCTTTAACAATAGAAGACGTTGCTACACAAGCCAAGACTAAAGCCGGTGAAGCCAAACAATTGGTTGAAGAAGTTAAGATGAGAGCGCATTCGGCAGAAACGTTAGCAAATAATGCAAAGCAGTTAGCGGATAGTGCAAAAGACACAGCGGTGGAAGCGAAGAATAAAGCAGAGGATGCTCATGTCCTTTCGCAAGACGCTAAAAGTACAGCAGAGACGGCAGAAGAGAAAGCCGCAAGAGCCGAAAAGAAGGCGGATGATGCGACAGTCACAGCTTCAGAAGCCAAGAGTGCAGCGGATAGTGCAACAGAGAAAGTAGAGCAAGCTGTAAGAGAGGCTAGCGATGCGAAATCTAAAGCGGAAAGTTTAAAAACTGTTGCGACTGAAGCGAAATCCACGAGTGAACAAGCAAGTCAAACAGCCTCTAATGCTAAAAGTTTATCAGAAGAAGCAAAGGTTAAAGCAGAAAGTGTAGAGAGAGTTGCGAATGAAGCAAATCAAACAGCGACTTCTTCGAAGAGCGTATCAGAAGAAGCAAAAGAAGAGGCAAGTAATGCCAAAGCGATAGCCTTAGAAGCCAAGAGTGCAGCGGATACAGCAACAGCGACGGCTCATCAAGCCCAACAGAGTGCAGAGGAGGCTACAAAATTAGCTTCTGAAGCGAAAGCGGTAGCAGAGTCTGCGGCGCGTTCAGGAGAGACGGCAGGGCATGTTGATGCAGAAGCGTTGAAGGGTATAGCTACAGCAGCAAAGAGTAAAGCGGAAGCAGCAGAGAAGGTAGCAGAAGAAACGAAAGGTGCTTTGGATGGTCTAAAACAATTAGCCAATAGTGCGAAGTCGACAGCGGACGAGGCAAAGAAGGTAGCTGATGGTGCACAAAAGAAGGCATCACAGGTAGAGACAGTAGCGGGTGAAGCTGAAAAGATAGCGAAAGAAGCCAAACAGACAGCTGGTTATGCTAACCATGAGGCGGCACAAGCGCGCAGTGAGGTAGAAAAGGCAAAAAGTACAGCTCATGAAGGATGGAGTAATGCCAATAAAGCTCAGGAAGTAGCAGGTGACGCTAAAACTATAGCAAGTTTAGCGCGTACGTACGCAGATGAAGCCAAGAAGATAGCGGAAAATTCAGGCAACACAGCTCATCAAGGGTGGAGTACAGCTAACAACGCGAAGGAAGTAGCAGGTGACGCTAAGACTATAGCAAGTTTAGCACGGACATATGCAGACGAAGCCAAGAAAAAAGCGGAAGTAGCAGATTCACAATCCTATCAAGCTAAGGGCGAAGCCGAAAAAGCCAAGGAAATAGCTAATAGTGCAAAATATACAGCAGAACAAGCACAGAAAGCGGCAGAAGCGGCGGGTAAAAAGGCAGCGTCTTTAGCATCATCTTTAGAAGACAAGCTAGAAGAGACAGAAAAAACAGCGAAGGAAGCCAAACAGACAGCAGGTTATGCCAAGCATGATGCGGAGCAAGCGCGTAGTCAGGCAGAAAAGGCAGAAAAAACAGCAAATGAAGCGTGGAGTAAAGCTTACGACGCGAAGGAAGTGGCAGATAATGCTAAGACTATAGCAAGATTAGCAGAAATGGCAGGCGAAGAAGCCAAGAAAATAGCGGAGAAAGCCGATGACCGAGCGTATGAAGCCAAGAATGAAGTAGAAAAAGCCAAGGAAATAGCTAGTAATGCAAAATATATAGCAGGAGAGGCGCAGAGGGCAGCCGAAACAGCGGGTAAGAAAGCCGCGTCTTTAGAGGAAGAAGCGGAAGAGGCACAAAAAATAGCCAAGGAAGCCAAGGAGTCTGCTGGTTATGCAAGACATGACGCGGAGCAAGCGCGCAATCAGGCAGAAAATGCAGAGAAAATAGCCTCGTCAGCGAGGAGTAGGGTTATCGATATCAATCAAGTGGTTGAGAATTTTAAAGCCCCCGTAAGTTTAGCGCGGATGTACTCAGACGAAGCCAAGAAAAAAGCCGAAGCAGCAGATTCAAAAGCCTATCAAGCCAAGAGCGAAGCCGAAAAAGCCAAGGAAGTAGCTGATAGAGCGAAAAGGACAGCAGAAGAAGCTAAAACAACAGCCGATACGACGAAGCAAGAGCTTGGAGGTATCAAAAGTTCCCTAGCAACGGCAACAACAGCCCATACAGTAGCTTCACAGACAAAAGTGCTAGCGGAAGAGGTAAACAATTTACTGAAACAGTCCAATTTAACGGTTCTTTCAATTTCTACGCCGTTTCTTGTTGCGACAGGGAAAAAACAACTCACATTGAAGAAAGGAACGCGTATAACCTTGGCATTAGGCAATGATACTTTGGTTGCAAGTTATACGGCAGATACAAGAATAAGCGTTCCTTCTCTTTCGGTAGGCAAGGATTATTATGTTTATCTGGTTTCTGATGGAAAACAGTCTCATAAACTTGTTTTGTCAGAAAACTCTACCTATCCAAGGAATTACACAGTGAGTAATTCGCGAAAGATAGGAGGGTTTCATACGCTCTGTGCGGATGTTGGTACGATTTCCGGTCACCCATTATCCGGTTATCAAGCAGGGGATATATTGCCGAACTCTGTTTGGTGTCTCAATCATCGCCCGCATAGTTCCCCAGAGGGTATGGTTTACGACCCCTCTACAGATATTTGGGTTGATATTTATCTTCAGTCAGGGACGGGTCACAGTACCCGCTCTGCGTATAATGTTCCTATTACGACGAACCGTCTACAAATAGATCATATATCCGATATGCTGCGTGTTAAGAAGGCTTTGCTCAATAATACAGAATTTACCTCTGCGATGCATGGAAGCAATGAAGGTGGTGGGATTCAAGGCAAAAAAGCACCTTCACCAAAACATTCTGGAGGTTATAAGAATACGGCAAATATACGGATGATTTCGCATATCGGTTGTGAAGATGGTTGCGGTTATGTTTGGCAATTTGTGAAAGATGTTTGTTTCATGCAAACAGTAACTGGAACTTCACCAAATGTACAGTTTAAAAAAGATATGTATGCATTGTTGGCTGGTGGAGACTGGTCAGATACTACGAATATCACTCCACATCTGCGCGCAGTCATTATACGGAATGCTATTTATGAATCGGCTAGCGCCCGTGGCTGTAGTTATCCACGGCATTATATTTAGGAGGGGTAGATGATAGATTATCCAGAGCATTTAAATAGCAAAGAAGATTATATGAATATGCTTTCCTTTGATAAGGCTGAAACCGTAAGGAGGTTAGAGGTTCTTTTAGAGACGCGTTTTTATTGGGTTTTAGTCAAGGAGCTAAGTGAAGGAGAAGAGGGGATAGAAGATGACACGCATAAGGTTTGTCTAACAACAACCATGCCATTTGATTCAAATGG
>NZ_JBHIMA010000032.1:0-3459 GCF_042193775.1 Bartonella sp. OD88NMGDW
AAAATCTATTATTGTTTTACATCTCCCGATGGCGCTCTTGAAGGCGCTTTCACGATTCCACAAAATATTACAGCTGGTACAAAAAACGTTGTGGCACGGGGAAAAGGTGGAACCATTGCAACAGGGCTTTTTACTGGGCAAGGTGTGATTGATGTGAAAGTGATGCGACGCACCACCACAGTAAAAATATGGACACAAGTGGATCCACAAGCACAAGTTTTTACACCCGATGAAACACGGCAAATCACCGGTATTGACTTTCATCTTTGCAAAATCGGTAATCAAAACCATGATTTGGTGATTGATTTGGTCACCACTGAAAACGGTTATCCGACCGCCGATATCCAAGCGCAAAGCTTTTATTCTATGAAGGGCGCAAAGCTAGGGTGGGCAGAGGCACGCTATGATGTACCACTTCTTGTCCCCGATGATCGCTTAACGGCTTTTGTTATTAAGACAGATGATAGTAATCATTCTGTCTCACTGGCAAAGCTTGGGGATTTTGATGCAGAACATCAGAGATATGTTTCAAGCCACCCTTACGTGACCGGTCCACGATTTTCTTCAGTTAACGCACAAAGCTGGACTGCTCATCAAGATGAGGCTTTAGCCTTTCGAGTGTTGGCAGCCCGCTACACACAAACAGAAAAAACCATTGATCTTGGCACTTTTGATCTTGTGGACTGCTCTGATTTGCAAATCCGTGCAGCCATTGAATTGCCTTCAAGCGATTGTTCTGTCATCTTTGAAATTGAACGAAACAACGGCACGGTTTATCAACTTCTACCCTTTCAATTACTCAGTCTTACCGAATATATCAGTGAAAAGATAAAGCTTCGCGCCATTCTCAAAGGCACCGAAAAGCTCTCACCTGTTTTGTTTGCTCCTGTTCAATTGATTGCAGGGAAGATTCATAAGGAAGCCAGTTATGTCACCCGTGCTTTTTCCTTTGGAGAAAAGGCAAGGTTAACGAGCTATATCAAAACATTTTTACCGGGCGGTGCAACCTTTTCACTGGAGATGCAACTGGATGATGGTGCTTTCACCCCTTTGAAATTAGAGGAAACAGAGCAACTCGCTGAACCGCTTTGGACAGAGCGCAAATTTATCAGTGGTGATAAAACAGCCAAACAAGCGCGCTTGAAATTGACCCTTACCGGTGGACCGGCGGCACGGTCTATGGTGAGCGATTTTGGCGCTGGTATATTATGAGGGGAAAATGAGAGATGACAAAAACCAAAAAACTCGACATGGAATTGCCTAAAGAAGGACGCTTTATCAGTTCTGAATTCCCAATCTTGCGGGAAAACTTGACCAAAATTGATCAAGCCATTGTTGATATTGAGGAAAAGGTAGAGGGAAAAGCGCCTTCAAAACACACGCATAGCATAAGTGATGTTGCAGACCTTGAAGCGGCTCTCAAAGGCAAAATGTCAGCCGATAAAACCTTCTCATTTGCTGATTTAAGCGATATCGAGGGAGCACAAGATGCAGCCAACGATTATGTTCTCTATAAATCAAGCAATAATAACTTCACCTTTGGCAGTGCTGTATCTTTGCTTGGCTCTCATCAACATAAGATTGAAGATATTGTGGGGCTCGATAAATTTAGAGCCAAGCTTAATGAAGACCTCACAAGCTATGGACACCTCACAAGCCCAAATGAATGGCGAAGTTATAATAAATTTACCAGCAAAGTCACTATGAGTGGTGGCTTAGAACTGTTGGGTAATTCGTCGTTTAACCTTATCCATAACAACAAAGTCGTTAGCAGTCTAAACACAACCGGAAGCTCGCTTAAAGGACCGCTTAAAGTGGACGGTGATGTTGTTTATACCAAGGCGCAAGTGGATGCAGCCATCTTGGCAGGGATAAAGAGTCTTAAAAAAGATTTGATCGATAAAATCACAAATTGGCTGGCTCTTGCTGATGCTGAATTGCTGTATACGCAAGATGGGAAAATTCAATGGCCAGACTGGGTAACGGATAAAACCAAAGTCGAAATTACAGCCTGGGGTGGCGGCGGCAGTGGTGGGGGTGGTTATTCTTATTACTTAGGAGGCGGTGGCGGTTGTACGGTATGGTATGGTTATAAAGCGAGTTTAAAGGGTCATGAGAATATCGCTATTGGTAAAGGAGGAGATTCTGTTTCAGGGCGGACTGTAACAGGTAAGTCTGGAGGAATAACAGCCGTTGGAAAGAATTTTATTACCGCTACAGGAGGAAAGGGGGGTGGGGGTGTTTCTGCCTATCAATCTCACACGGGATTTGGTGGTAGTACGACTACCTTCTATTCAGGCACTGGTGGCGCTGGAGGTACAGGTGGAAACTTTGGTTTAGCAACAGACGAACATCTAGGAATCGCCAAAGGCGGAAATGGTTATGCTGGAACGAATGGAATTACGAGTAAAACAAGTGGGAATGGAGGCGATGCTGGAGGTGATACATCACGTGGTGGCGCTGGAGGACTAGGCAAAGGTTCCTATAGTTCAGGAAAAGCGGGGCGTGGTTTTGGTGGTGGCGGTGCTGGTGCTCATGACGATTCTTCTCCAAGTGGTGCTGGAGCTGATGGCGCTGTTCTTATAAGATTATGGAAAGAATAAATGGATGCACAAGTAACCAAGATATGACAGAAGTCAAATGGATAGCTGTTCTATAAGCAGGCTTATATGTTTTTAAGTCCTTTTATCGCTCTTTAAAAGCCCTTTGAAAGGGCTTTTTTGACTGACAGTGTCAGGCTTATGGAGCATGGTGATGGTTGTTATTCTCTCTTCATTGATTTGGAGAGCAAGATGGCAACAGAATTTAATCATGGGATACGCATTGTAGAGGCTGGTGAGGATTCCCGTCCCTTAGCAACATTTGATCAGACCGCTATTGGTGCGGTTGTCACAGCCCCTGATGCTGACAACCAAGTTTTTCCCCTCGACGAGCCTGTGTTAGTTTTTACACATGAGGGTGAGAAAATCCAAAAGCTTGGGACAAGAGGCACAGCTCTTGATGTTATCAATGCCGTGCGTGCGCAAGGGATTGAGGCACAAATTATTCTTGTGCGAGTGGAAGAAAAATCAACCATTGCTGAGACACAAACTGAGATGGTGGGATCAAACGCTCATTTGACCGGTGTGCATGCTTTATCGCATGCTAGAGGTCATTTAGGGGTAGAGCCTGGGATTTTATTGGCACCGGCTTATAGTGTAGGGCGCCTTGATAATGGTAAAAACCCCGTGGCGGATGCCTTGGAACAGGTGGCAGAAAAGCTACAAGCGATTGCCGTGTTTGATACGGGTGGTAAAAATGCGGAAGAAAGTCTTGCCTATCGTGCAGATTTTTCCTCACGCTTTTGTTACCTGATTGATCCCTTTGTGCGGGTGGCAAATAGTGATGGGGGTGTTAGTGTTAAACCCGCAAGTCCTTTTGCTGCCGCCATGTTTATCAAACGTGATAAGCAAAGGGGTG
>NZ_JBHIMA010000033.1:0-3329 GCF_042193775.1 Bartonella sp. OD88NMGDW
ATTTGGCGATACGTTTGAAACTTATCGTAAAGCAGCAAGGAGTTAAAGCATGACTTTACGCATTGTACGCGGTTTTACCTTGATTGTTGATGATGATGTGAATCTTCACCTTGATCTTGAGACATTGAAACTGCCCACGTTAGAAGAAATCACCGAAACCTATCAACCAGGCGACTCTGATATGCAAATTGATGTGAGCGGTCTTGGTGTGAAAGCGCTAAGTTTACAAATGAAAATCCGCAGTCACACACCCGAAATTATCGGTATCTTTGGTGGTCCTCCTGGTCTTCGTCATAAATTCACCGGAAAAAAACATGTGATCTCTGAAGAAGATGGACGCGAGCATGAGCATTCCATTGATGTCACGGGGCGCTTGGTCAAAGTCGATAGCGAAGGCTTAACAGCTGGAAAAGCGACAGGCTATGATTGCGAAATCAAAAATGTTTGGGACTATACGGAATTTTGGGATGGCTCTGTTTTGCACCGCTTTTCTTTTAAACGGGGCGGCTGGCTTGTCCGCAATGGGCAAGAGATCGGTTCTCGCCGCCGCTCTATTCTCAATTTATAAGCTCTCATTATTGATAGGGTTCTCATTTATAGGAATTGATCATGACAAGTTTACAAACCAGCATTGACGTGGAATTGCAGGTTCCGCTTCTTTATCAGGATAAAGGAGGCAAAGAATCTCTCTGCAAGAAACTGACCTTTTATCGCCCAAACTTCAAGCAAGCACGCCAATTAGCGGTGTTGATTGGACCGCAGTTGGTAGAGCTCGTTCTACCCGCTGTAGAAGAGGATAAAACAACATTGGGCAATGATATTCTTGTTCTTAAGCTTTGTGAGGCTTTATTTACCCATGAGGCTATGGAAGGAATAGCCGTGCTTTTAGCCGATATGTCACATGAATCTATTGAATTGATTAATCGTCTTGATGTTGTTGACATTATGGCTGTTTTCAAGGCTTTTTTTGCTTTTTTTACGCAACGCCAATCCTCTCTGCCAGACAATTTGGGGCAGAACTAGCCCTTTATTATCACTGGGCGCCTTCAGAAATTAACCAGATGGATTGGCTGGATGTGATTGCCTATCGAGAAGAACTCGCACGCCTTAAAGCCCAAGAATATGAAAGCCATCAGTTAGGATAAGAGACGATCATGGATGTTTCCCTTGTTGTGCGTTTTGTCAATCACCTGCAAGAGGGGATAGCTTCTGCCAAGCGTGATCTTGCAGCCTTCAGTAGCGATGTTGCGCATTTCCAAAACAAGACAAGGCAGCATTTTAAAGGGTGGTTTGACCCTGAGCATCTTGAGGATGCGACAAAGAATGCGAAAAATGCTTTTATCCAAGCGCGGGGGCGCATGGTGGGTGCCATTGCGCAAACAGCAACCTTAATTGCACCGCTCTATAAAGCCATGCAATTTGACCAATCGATGAAGGGATTAGAAAAGGTTCTCGATGCCCCCCTTCATCGCTTAAAGGAATTGCGCCGTTTTGCGCTTGAAACCTCCACCAAGATTCCGCTAGCGGCACGTGAAGTCTTAGAACTGATGACCAGTGCCAGCCAAGCAGGGATTGGCGAACAAGATCTAGAAGCTTTTAGCATTTATGCTGCCAAAGCGGCTGTAGCTTTTGATATGACGGGAGATCAGATTGGGGAGCGCTTTGCCAAATTGCGCAATGTCTTTAAGCTTAATCAAGCAGGCATTGAAGATCTAGGCGATGCTATCAATCATCTCTCTAATCACATGGCGGCAAAGGCAAGTGAGGTGTCTGATTTTACCAATCGTGCTACCGGTGCGGCAACCATGTTTAAGTTGACAGCGCGCGAAACTGCGGCATTTGGTACGGCGATGATTTCTGCTGGGATTGTTCCAGAGAGTGCCGCGCGTGGTTTTAATGCGATGAGTGCGCGCATACAGGCGGGGGGCAAACATATTGAAGATGCTTTTGCCAATATTGGGCTTTCTCGCGAAAAATTTATGCAAGATCTGGACAAAGATGCCACCGGTACCTTGGTACGCTTTTTTGATGTTTTAGCGAAATCTGAACAGGGGATGCGTTCCCTGATTGCCATTGCTGGGCGCGATTTTACTGGTGATTTTGCCAAATTGGTGGGCAATCCCGAATTGTTAGGGCAAGCTTTAGATTATGTGAAAGATCCACAAGTCTTTAAAGGTTCGGTAGAACAAGAAGCAGACAAACAAGCAACCGGTGCCATGCGGCAATTTGAATTGTTGCAAAACCGCATTGTGGCTTTAGGGATTACCATTGGTGAAGTGCTTCTGCCCCCCCTCAACAGTTTGATGGAAAGTGTTGGCAATTTTACCAATGGGTTGATGGCGTGGGCGAATGCCCATCCCACTTTAACAAGCGCCATCATCAAAACCATTGCCGCTCTGATGGCTTTTAATATTGCTCTACGGGTTTTGCGCTTTACTCTTGCCGGGACACGCCTTGGGCTTCTTCAATTGATCACGTCTTTTATCAAGCTTAGAGTACTCAGTCGTGGTGTTGCTGCAAGCTGGCGGGGCTTAGCAGCCGCAGGGCGCTCGCTGGGCTTGCTAACCGCGGGTCTTGGGGCAAGTTCACTCCGACTCTTACGCCCCATGACCTTGTTGGTCGGGGCTTTACGGGGGATTGCTGTCTCAGGAAGTGCATTTGCTGCCTCTTTTGGCTCTGTTGGGACAGTGATCGAAGTGGTTGGGGCGGGTATTGCCTCTGTTGTGGGGGGTATTTTTACTCCAATAGGGGCTGCGGTTGCTGCTGTTGTGGCTGTCATCCTTGCTGCTGGTTTTGCTTTGTGGAAATATTGGGATCGTTTTTCTTCATTTGTCAAAGGTTTGGCACGGGGGGGTATCTCGGGCTTTTGGGCAAGCCTTTGAAGCCGTCATGCGCTTTTTTGGTGCTGATACCACCACCATTACGCGTTGGAAAAATATAATCGCCAATGCTTTTGATCTCTCTCAAGTTTGGCAAAAGTTTAAACAAGAGCTTTCCTCTGTTGCCGAGTGGTTTGGCAATTTGTGGGAGGGCGTTAAACAAAGCTTTTCCAACTTTTGGCAATGGTTGAAGAGTTTTTTTACACAGGAAAAGCTCTCGGAGAGTGCCAAGGCTGGTATGGAACAAGCGGGCGAAGATCTGGCTAATTCGATTGTCGATGGTTTTATGTCGTCTATCTCACAATTGATGGATTATTGTAAATCTTTGCCTAGCCGCATTAAGGGGTGGATTGGTTCCATTGATGTAAGAGAGTTTTTGCCAAGTTTTTTGGGAGGCACAACAGCCATTCAACCGATTGCACAATTTGCGGGGGCGGGGCATGCAAATCC
>NZ_JBHIMA010000034.1:0-3317 GCF_042193775.1 Bartonella sp. OD88NMGDW
GGCTCATCAAGCCCAACAGAGTGCAGAGGAGGCTACAAAATTAGCTTCTGAAGCGAAAGCGGTAGCAGAGTCTGCGGTGCGTTCAGGAGAGACGGCAGGGCAGGTGAGTGTGGAAACGGTGCAGGGCATAGCACAAGAGGCGAAGCGTAAAGCGGAAGAAGCCGAGAAAATAGCACAAGAAGCCAAACAGACAGCTGGTTATGCCAAGCATGATGCGGAGCAAGCGCGTAGTGAGGTGGAAAATGCAAAAAGCACAGCGAATGCAGCGTGGAATAAAGCCCACAAAGCGAATGAAACAGCAGATAGTGCTAAGCTTACAGCAAGTTTAGCGGAAACGGCAGGCGAAGAAGCCAAGAAAATAGCGGAGAAAGCCAATAACTACGCGTATGAAGCAAAAGATGAAGCAGGCAAAGCGAAGGAAATAGCCAATAGTGCAAAATATGCAGCAGGAGAGGCGCAAAAGGCAGCTGAAACAGCGGGTAAAAAAGCCGCGTCTTTAGAAGCAGCCGCAGAAGAAGCCGAAAAAATAGCACAAGAAGCTAAACAGACAGCTGGTTATGCCAAGCATGATGCGGAGCAAGCGCGTAGTGAGGTGGAAAAGGTAAAAAGCACAGCGAATGAAGCGTGGAGTAAAGCTTACGACGCGAATGAAGCCGCCAATAACGCTAAGACTATAGCAAGTTTAGCAGAAACGGCAGGCGAAGAAGCCAAGAAAATAGCGGAGAAAGCCGATGACCGAGCGTATGAAGCCAAGAATGAAGTAGAAAAAGCCAAGGAAATAGCTAGTAATGCAAAATATATAGCAGGAGAGGCGCAGAGGGCAGCCGAAACAGCGGGTAAGAAAGCCGCGTCTTTAGAGGAAGAAGCGGAAGAGGCACAAAAAATAGCCAAGGAAGCCAAGGAGTCTGCTGGTTATGCAAGACATGACGCGGAGCAAGCGCGTAGTCAGGCAGAAAAGGCAGAAAAAACAGCAAATGAAGCGTGGAGTAAAGCTTACGACGCGAATGAAACAGCAGATAATGCTAAGACTATAGCAAGTTTAGCACGGATGTACTCAGATGAAGCCAAGAAAAAAGCTGAGACAGCAGATTCACAAGCCTATCAAGCCAAGAGCGAAGCCGAAAAAGCCAAGGAAGTAGCCGATAGAGCGAAAAGGACAGCAGAAGAAGCTAAAACAACAGCCGATACGACGAAGCAAGAGCTTGGAGGTATCAAGAGTTCTCTGGAAACAGCGACAACAGCTCATACAGTAGCCACACAAGCAAAAAATCTCGCAGAAAAGATAAACACTTTTCTAAAACAGTCTCATTTAACGGTTTTATCAATTTCCACCCCTTTTCTTGTTGCGACAGGCAAAGCGCAATTAACCGTGAAAAAAGGAACCTATCTAACTTTGCCACGAACTCATGATATTTTGGTTGTAAGTTATACGGTAGATGCCAGAATAAGCATGCCGTCTCTTTCTGCGGGCAAGGATTATTATCTTTATTTGGTACCGGAGGGAGATTCTCATAAAATTGTTGTATCAGAAAACTCTACGTATCCAAACGGTTACAGCGTCAATAATTCGCGCAAGATAGGAGGGTTTCATACGCTTTGTGCGGATGTTGGTACGATTTCTGGTCACCCCTTGTCTGGTTATAGGGCAGGGGATATTTTACCCAATTCAGTTTGGTGTTTAAATCACCGCCCTTATAGTTCACCAGAGGGAATGGTCTACGACCCCTCTACAGATCTTTGGGTTGATATTTATCTTCAATCAGGGACGGGTGAAAATACGAAATCAATGTATCGTACCAATATAACAACAAACCGTAATTATACCGAACATGTAACAGATATGGCGCGTGTTAAAAAATCTTTACTGAGTGATGAAGCGTTTGCTTCTGCTATGTATGGAAGCAATGAAAAGACACATATTGTTGGCAAGAAAGAACCAACCTCTAAGGTTTCAGGTGGATATAAGGATACGGCGAATCGTCGAATGATCTCGCATATCGGTTGTGAGGATGGTTGCGGTTATGTTTGGCAATTTTTATCGGGCACGTTTCCTATACCTATAAGCCGTACGCAAAATACGTTTGAAATGAGAGCATTGTTAGGGGGTGGTAGCTGGAGTAATACAACGGATAATGGGCGTTTTACTCGAGCCGCCATGATCGTCAATGGTGGAAATGAACAAGTTGCGGCGCGTGGATGTAGCCATACGCGTCATTTTGTTTAGGAGGGAGAGATGATAGAATATCCAGAGCATTTAAATAGCAAAGAAGATTATCTGAACATGCTTTCTTTTGACAAAGTTGAAACAGTAAGAAGGCTAGAGATGCTTTTGACAACGCGTTTTTATTGGTTTTTTGTCAAAGAACTCAGTGAAGGAGAAGAGGGGATAGAAGATGACACGCATAAGGTTTGTCTAACAACAACCATGCCATTTGATTCAAATGGTGATTTTGTAGAAAAGCGTTGTCAGTATGAATTACAGGAAAGCGAATATGCACCGCTCTTTCAACTTGGCTTTCGTGTTGAAGAAGTCGAGCAACTGATCAAAGAGCATAGTCAATAGAGATCATAAAAAAACATTTTTATCCAGCCTCACTTTTGTGGGGCTTTTTTTATGGAGCGTCAGATGAGAAAGATATCGAAAGAAGGATTAGAGCTTATCAAACAATGGGAAGGATTGCGTTTAGAGGCTTATAGAGATACGGCATGTGTCTGGACGATTGGTTATGGTCACACCAGCAATGCGGGTCACCCCCTCGTCAAAAAAGGTATGTGTATTAGCCAAGAGCAAGCAGAAGAAATCCTTTGTGAAGACTTAAAGCAATTTGAGAAGACGGTAGAGGAATCGGTCACGGTTTCGTTAACGGATTGTCAATTCGCGGCATTGGTATCGTTTTGTTATAACGTAGGAACAGCTGCTTTTCGCAAGTCAACATTGTTGAAGAAGCTTAATCAAGGGGATTATGAAGCCGTACCTGTTGAATTACAGAAATGGAATAAGGTCGGTGGGAAGCCTCTTGCGGGTTTAGCCAACCGTCGAGCAGCAGAAGCAGGATTATGGGTAAAAGGGTCTTATGTTTCTTCAAATTATCAAAGGGTAGAAACGAAAACGGCAACCGGACTTCTTAAAATAGAAGCACTTGCCCCGATTATAGGGTCTTGTTCTGGTTTTGGTGGCTTGTTAGCAGGCAATGGACCGGTGCAATGGGCATTAGCAGGCATCATGGTTTTAGCGGCTGCAACGGGCATAGTGATTGTCGCCAAGCGGTTTCGGGAGCAACGCTTATGATTTTTTGGCTAAAGAAATATTCTCTTAT
>NZ_JBHIMA010000035.1:0-2913 GCF_042193775.1 Bartonella sp. OD88NMGDW
CCAGCTGTAATATTTTGTGGAATCGTGAAAGCGCCTTCAAGAGCGCCATCGGGAGATGTAAAACAATAATAGATTTTTTGTAAAACATCCACGCCATCAAAGGTAAAGCTTTCTAATTTTTCCCCTTTGCCAAAACCTTCAATTTTAAAGGAAAGGGTAATTTGTCTTAAGAAATCGATTTGCTCTTGGGTTGCACTCACCAAATCATCACGCACTTCTGTTTTACGAATGCTTCTCCCACGGTTCCTGCCCATGATGATCTGATTGGTGATACCGGAGAGCCAATCGGTGCGCTGTTCATGCCAAAAGTCTGTCGCGGGGGTAAGAGTGACTGTACCAGGCAGGGGTGCAAAATTTTGATAAGGGTTGATTTTTTCGCAAGCTGTTGTCAACTCTTGCGCAATGATCACTTCATTTGTCCAGTCAAGGGTGACAGGCGCTGTAAGATTAGCGGTGTAAAAGGTTGGGTCAATGGCAAGCTGTAAAATGCCGTTGCCTACCGCCCCCGTTTGTTGAAAGCCTTCATCTCTGTAACTATCATCAAGAAAGGGATCAGCGAACATGCCTTTTTTGGCAACAGGTTCTTTAGAGTCCACATTGCTTTTAATGCGCTCTAACTGCATCAACCGGTCAAGGGAGAGCACCCGTTGAAAATAGCGCCACATCTCATCATAGGGGGCAACCCGTGTGCCATCATTGACAACACCCGGCGTTTCAAGCCAATTGTTGGTGATCGTTGCAAGGGACAACACATCATCAGGGACATTTGGTGCCATGGGATGATCTGATGAAACTCCTTTGATATATACGACATTGCCCCCTGTGTTCAGTCCTATGCGGTCAATGCGGGGCAATTTGTAAGTGTAATTGACGATAATATCCCCACCTTGCGCACCACCTGAGACTGTGATTTCCTGCGCTGTTACTTTATCAGCCGTGATTTTTGCGCGGGTGCGATAAGTCACCTTATAGCTGCTGCCCGGTAAAGGTTCGTCTCCTATGGGCGCCCAATCAATGGTGTCTCCGGTTTTTTTAAAATCTGTGCCTTCTTTAAATTCCTTGCTTCCTTGAACGACTTTGATAAACGCGGTGATGCTTTTATCCGGAACACCATCACGCCCTGCAGCAACGGCACCGCGGGTGACGTTAACGGTTTTTTCTTTTGTCAACAAAAGAGACTGAATATCGGCAATAGGAAAATAATAGGGTTTAAAGGTAAAACTTGTTTTCCCTTTTGGAGGCGCAAAAATATGTGTTTCGCTTGGAACAACGCTTGTTGAAAAGTCTTGCACCTCTTCATGGCGCAAGGCGGCTAAGCGCTTGCGTTTAAAGCCATTGATATTGGCTTCTCCTTCTTGAATACTAAACACTTGGCAACCATTATTTGCTCCCAATGCGCTCACACGGCAGCCACTCACGATATAATGCCCATGGGCACGGTCGTACGTCGCAATAGCTTGCATGGCGGGTTCAAGCAATGAGGGTGATTTTTGATCAATCAAAACGCCATCTTGTAAAATATAAACCGGAAAAAAAGTGCCATTCTGCGCATCCTCTTTCAGTGCCCAAACAAGCTTTGCTGTTTCGCGTGCGGCACCAGGCTCTCCTTCTGCCAAAGTGCCAGGGACTTGCCCCAACAGCTCTGGATCATCTTCGTGTGTTATCCATTTTTTTTGCAGCTTCACACCAATTTCCAAGCGCCCAATCATGGAAACATTGTTGAGTACCGCTTCAGAGACTGGAAAGATATCGCCTGCAATATAAATCTTGCCATCCGTTAACGTTACGGTCCTTGTCTCTTTGTTGACAAAAGCATCAGCCCGTTCAACGCGATCTCCTTCTTGTGCCACAAGGCGCCCCAAGCGGTCATGCCGTCCTCTTATAATGGTTTGAACCTCATTCAGTTCACCACTTTGAATAAAGGGACGCGTGCCGTAAAAGACAACGCTTTGTTGTTCCTCTTTGCCGCGAGATCTGTCAATTGCAAAGGGTAAACCACTTTCATGCTTCATATTAAAACCTCAATAAAATCTTGAATTGTTCGCGAACATCGGCACGCAAAGGAATATTGATAGGCGTTTTGAGTATCTCGACACCGCCATTGAGTTCATTGGCGTCACACCAAAGCTTGCCAACCGCTATGTTTTCTGCGGGGGTGGCATGAACGAGAATGGAAACAAATGCGGCTTGTTTGCCGTCAACATCGTGAAAGTCTGTACGGGCTGCCAGAAACAACAGAGTGCCTGTTGTAGAAGGGTTAAATCTGCCGCCACAATGGCTGTACACACCATCCAAAGCCTGTTCGACAGGCGCTACAGCATAGCATCTGCGATACCCAATCGCGCTATTTTGTCTGTCTCTTAACACGAGATAAAGCGTGCGACCATGAAACCATTCTGCCATGAGCATATCGCGTTCATGTTTTTTGACCGAACACCACGGAAAATTTGCCATATCCCATGGATAATCGATTTGGTTCCAGCTTAATTCTTCATCCCCATCATCTATCCAATTGCCAATAAGCTTGCCTTCTTCTCTTGTGAGCGTGTGATTGATCTCTGTTGTGCGTCCAAAGGAAAACAAAGTGTCCCCAGCTGTTAAACGAACACCGCTTTCATACTCCAACATGCTGTCATCAAGGCGTGACATATTGCATTCAACAGCTTGCACATCATAACCATAGGTCCCACGGCGAAAATCAGAGCGCAAACTTTTGGAAAGGTCGGTAATCGCTTCAATGACTTCAAGGCTTTTTCGTTCAGGCAACTGATCAAAATCAAGTTGAAAGGAATTCCACCATACCCGCCCCGTCCAGGCGGGTTGAAAGCGTGCCGAAATCCCTAGCCATTCAAGCCCCATCTCTATTGCCGCAAGGGAGCCGCGAATATTTTGCCATGCAAGACCCTGATCAAT
>NZ_JBHIMA010000036.1:0-2587 GCF_042193775.1 Bartonella sp. OD88NMGDW
GGGACCTCACATTCTTGTTACCGGTCAAGGCAAAATCTTAGGTAAGTTTGTCATTCTTTCTGTAGAGGAAAAACAAAGCGTTTTTCATCATAACGGCACCCCCAAAAAACAAGAATTTACGATAAAGTTGAGAGAATATGGTGAAGACCTATGAGTGATCTTTATATGACCAAAGATGGTGATATGGTTGATGCCATTTGCTGGAAATACTATGCAAAGGGTCAACAAGCCCTTGCTGTTGAACGCGTCTATGCAGCGAATTTGGGGCTTGCAGACTATGGACCCATTTTAAAAGCAGGCATCACGATACTCTTACCAACCCTCCCCTATCCGAAAGCCACACCAGTAATCAGAATTTGGGGTAGCAAATCATGAAACCTTTTTGCATGGTTCTGGCAAATGGAGAAGACATCACAAAAACGCTCATGGACTATGTTTTATCGATTGAAATTACCGATGAAGCAGAAAACAAAAGTGATCGTATTACCATAGAGCTTGATGACCGTGCGCGTGACAGTGATAACGGCTTTCTTGATATTCCTCTTATCGGGACAGTCATTTCTGTAAAACTTGGCTATGAAGGCGGAAAAAACCGCGATATGGGAGCCTATCTGATAGACGAAATCTCTGTAAGCAGCCCACCACAAAGCTTAAGCGTGACAGGGCGCGCCGCATCAATGAACACGTCTTACAGAACCCCCAAAAGCCAATCCTATCACCAGCAAACCCTTGGCAGTATTGTTCAAGAGATAGCAGAGCGTAATGGCTATACGCCAAAGGTTGATCCTTCTCTTGCAAAAATCGTTGTGCGACACATTGACCAAACAGCTGAAAGCGATATGGCTTTTGCTACACGCCTTGCAGAAGACTATGATGCGGTAGCAAAGCCCGTTGATGGTAAACTTGTTCTTGCCAAACGGGGTGAAGGCAAAGCCATCACCGGTGAAACACTCCCTATTATTGTTATTCATGAGAAACATTGCACCTCTTGGGATTTTAAATACAGTGCGCGTGATGAAGCAGGTGCAGCCAATGGCTTAGAAACGGATGTGGGAGACGACCAAAAAGCCGCGGCTGATGCACGAGAACCAGAAGAGATTGATGATGAAAACTTTATCCATATGGATAACAATGACAGAGCAACACCACCATCATCTGAATCGGAAAAAGCAGAAAAAGAATCGGAAAAGCAAGAAGAAGACAAAGAGAAGAAAGGCGGTGTTCTCGCAACCTATCATGATATCCGCACTGGTGAAAAAAAAGAAGTCAAAGTTGGTAATCCGCCGTTTCATGAACTCAAATATACCTACCACAACCAATCAGAGGCTGTTGCGGCCATTGCTGCTTATCGCAATAAATCATCACGCGGTAAGTCTTCTTTCTCATGTGATATCGGTGGTGATCCGTTTGTGCAAGCAGAAGCAAAGCTTGTTCAAGAGCCCCCTTTCCGCCCCTATATTCCAGCAGAATGGCGCATCAAGAGCGTTAAGCACAAACTTGATAAAACGGGTGGTTACACCACAAAAATAGAGTGCGAACTTTTTGATAAAGCGCAAGAAGATGCGGCTGGAAACGTTGCAAACACAACACCAGACAAGGATGATACCCTTGATCCAAACGCCCCACCAAACGCATGTGACGAAGGAGACGGCGTAATCCATATGGACGAAGAGGATACATGATAGGTTATAAACCAGATTTAGAGCCCCTCATTAAAAAGATTGCTTAAGTACCTCCCTTCCCCATCTTTAAAGGTGGGGAGGTAGTCAAGATGCTTCTTCTAAAGCCGCTTGTTCCTTACAATTATTTTGGATAGGCGTTAAGCTAATCTGCAAATTTAAAGCACTCAAAACACTAAGAAAAGTAGAAAGTCGTGGATCACCTTTATCGCTTAAAGAACGATAAAGAGACTCGCGATTTAGTCCTGTCTCTTGAGAAACAGTTGTCATTCCTTGTTTACGCGCAATAATACCTAATACATGTGCAATATAGCCACTATTTTTGGTTTCTAAAGCATCATCTAATAAAATCTTAAAGTCTTCAGGCGTATTAAAATATTCACTTACATCAAATTTAGTAATTTCCATGTTTCATTTCCTTTACTAATTGAAGGGCTTTTTCGATATCTTTTTGTTGTGTGGATTTATCACCAGCATTTAACAATAAAATGATTTGTTTTCCTTGTTTTACAAAATAAACCCGATAGCCTGGTCCATAATTTATTTTTAACTCACCAATACCACGGAAATATTTCACGTCTCCTAGAAGCCCATATTCAAGGCGGAAAATACGTGCAGCAATTTTCTTTTGCACTTGTTTGTCTTTTAATGAGTCTAACCACTCTGTAAAATAGTGTGTTTTTTTAACAATAAACATCTGTAGTTTATATGCTACAAAATTGATAATGTCAAATACATTCTTTTGTTCCAATGAAAAAGCGACATGAGTTTTAACAAGCTATCTTTCCGAATGGGAAAGATGTCAATTTTTTAATCCAGCTCTGCTTTTGCGGGGCTTTTTTTATGGAGAATCATATGCGAAAAATATCATCAGAAGGACTAGCACTTATCAAACAATGGGAAGGTTT
>NZ_JBHIMA010000037.1:0-2422 GCF_042193775.1 Bartonella sp. OD88NMGDW
TTTTTTTTTTTTTTTTTTTTTTTTTTTTTTTTTTTCATTTGTAAAGTGGGAGAGGGCGGGGTGTCTATAGGGTAAATACAGGTCCTATTTCAAAGATTTTTAACGGGATTAGTTCTGCGACGATAGGCATGAAGCTGTGGTTAGCCCCACAGATTTCTGAGCATTGTCCGTAATAGACGCCTGGTCGTGTGGCGGTAAATGTGGTTTGATTTAAGCGTCCGGGCACTGCATCTGTTTTTAAACCTAGTGTGGGGATAGTTCATGAGTGTAAAACATCTTGAGATGTAATTATTATACGAACAGGGGCTTCAATTGGGAGAACCACTCGGTTGTCAACTTCCAGGAGTCGAAGGTCTCCTGGGTTTAAGAATAATGGGGGTATTATGTAAGAATTAAAGATGAGGCCTCCGTAGTCTGTGTACTCATAGGTTCAGTATCACTGATGTCCAATTGATTTAATAGTAAAGGAGGGGTCGTTGATTTCGTCTGTTAGGTATAGAATGCGTAGAGATGGTAGGGCAATCAGGATTAGAATGACTGCGGGTAGGATGGTTCAAGTGGTCTCTATTTCTTGGGCGTCTGTAATGTTGGTATTGGTTAGCTTTGTTGTGAGTGTTGAGGATAGAGCGTATAAGACTAGAAAGCTAATTAAAGAGATAGTCATAAATGCATAGTCGTGGAAGGTGATTAATTCTTCTATAACAGGGGATGTAGCATCTTGTAGACCTAGTTGAACTGGGTGGGCCATGTAAGATATATAGGGTTATAGCCTATAATTTGGTTTCGACAAAGCCATGAAATAGTTTTTCTAATATCTTATTGAAAAAGTTATAGGGGCTATAGGATTGGCTTGAAACCGGTTTTAGGGGGTTCGACTCCCTCCTTTTTCGTTTAGTTTAACATAGGCTGGTTCTTCAAATGTGTGATAAGGCGGGGGACAGCCATTTAATCATTCGAGGTTGGTGGGGGATTGTTCGGTCATTGATACCTTGCGTTTTGAGGCGAAGGCCTCTCAGATCATGTAGATTATTAGGATCACTGCTACTAGTGAAATAAAGGAGCCAATGGATGATAGAACATTTCATGCGGTATAAGCATCGGGGTAGTCAGAATAGCGTCGGGGTATTCCAGATAGGCCAAGGAAGTGTTGTGGAAAAAAGGTTAAATTTACACCTATGAATATAATAATAAAGTGGGCTTTGGCATAAGTTTGGTCTAATGTATAGCCTGAAAATAAAGGGAATCAGTGGATGAAGCCCCCTATAATGGCAAAAACAGCTCCTATTGACAGGACATAGTGGAAATGGGCGACAACATAGTACGTATCGTGTAGTACAATATCTAGGGATGAGTTTGCTAAGATAATACCGGTAAGGCCCCCTATGGTGAATAGAAAGATAAAGCCTAGGGCTCAAAGTATTGCGGCAGATCATTTGATATTGCCCCCATGAAGTGTAGCAAGTCAGCTGAAAACTTTAACTCCAGTAGGAATAGCAATGATTATGGTAGCAGAGGTGAAGTAAGCTCGTGTGTCTACATCTATGCCTACTGTAAATATATGGTGGGCTCATACAATAAATCCTAGGAACCCGATTGACATTATAGCCCAGGTCATACCTATATACCCAAATGGTTCTTTCTTCCCGGAGTAGTAAGTTACAATGTGGGAGATTATTCCGAATCCAGGGAGAATGAGGATGTAGACTTCAGGGTGGCCAAAGAATCAAAATAGGTGTTGGTATAGGATAGGGTCTCCCCCTCCAGTAGGATCAAAGAAGGTAGTGTTAAGGTTGCGGTCTGTTAATAGTATAGTAATGCCGGCAGCTAAGACTGGCAGGGAGAGGAGTAGTAGGATTGCTGTGATTAGGACAGATCAGACAAACAATGGGGTTTGATACTGGGATATGGCGGGGGGCTTCATGTTGATAATGGTAGTGATGAAGTTGATAGCTCCTAGGATAGAGGAAATCCCTGCTAGGTGGAGGGAGAAAATAACTAAGTCTACGGAGGCCCCTGGATGAGAGAGGTTTCCTGCTAAGGGGGGATATACTGTTCAACCTGTTCCGGCGCCAGCCTCGATTATGGTTGATGCCATTAGCAGCAGGAAAGAGGGGGGAAGAAGTCAGAAGCTTATATTATTTAGACGGGGGAATGCTATGTCAGGAGCACCAATTATCAAGGGTACTAGTCAGTTCCCGAACCCTCCAATTATAATGGGTATAACTATGAAGAAAATTATAACAAATGCATGGGCTGTCACAATGACATTATAGATATGGTCACTACCTAGTAAACTACCGGGTTGGCCTAGTTCAGCTCGAATGAGAAGACTTAGAGCTGTGCCTATGATTCCAGCTCATGCGCCGAATAGTAGGTATAGAGTTCCGATGTCTTTGTGGTTTGTTGAAAAGAGTCAACGATT
>NZ_JBHIMA010000038.1:0-2385 GCF_042193775.1 Bartonella sp. OD88NMGDW
AGTACTTCGTCTAATGAACACTCTTTCAAATCTTCAAACTCTTCTCTTAAAGCCTCTAAGCGCTTCTCTAAATCTTTTAACGATCCATCAAGCTCGCTTTTCAAAGCTGCTTTCAGTAAATCAAAAACGCCATTAAGCGGCGCATGCACAAATCCTCCCCCCGAATACAAAACGACCCGTACTTGAGACGGGTCGCTAATCTCTGATATAGCAAACGGTTTTAATGACATTTCAACTCCTCATGTCTTGATCCCATAAACTACACTCACATTAACGGGGCGCGTTTCAACACCACCAACCCTCTCTGCCATAAGGTGATGTTCATGATGCTCTCTGTCATTTAGACCTTCTGTTATAGGCGTGGAATAATATAAAAAATTAGCAAACGGGCTCCTGATAAACCAAGGTAAACGCGGCGGCTTATCTTTTTCTGTAAACCAAAATGGAACCTCTGAAATGCCCACTATTCGGTCAAATTCTTCATGACATTTCTTTAAGCTATCCCCACTCAAACCTACACACTCTTCGTCTATAGCTCTCTTTCGCCTTTGCAAGTGAGCTTCAGAAGAAGAAACATCTCGTTTTTTTCGAGAAGAAAGACCTTCTGATGACTCCGGACCTATAAAATGTTCATGCGCTTTTAAAGAACAGCCTTGCTGACTTGCAAAAGAACGCCAAGGGTCTAGATTGCGTTCATTATCAAGTCCCCGTAAAAACATCCCCCGAAAATCGGGAACATTAAACGTCGTGGCGCCATCCCCTTCTCCCCACGTCGTTCCTATGACACAAAATAAATCCCAATAAACATACCGTGAATAAGCACGCCCATCACATGGCAACCAACCATCCGGCAAGCGCTCCATTGCAAACGGTCCTATCAGACCAGTGGGTAAGCGTTTTAAGGAAGAAACTTTGCCCCTTGTCGGGTTGAGAACTTGCCAACCGGTTATATCTTCATCATACACAAGCGTATAAAGACAACCATCTTGTATCTCTCCTCCCGATAAGGCTAATAAACCGGTTTCTGTCGCCTTATAAACGGGCTTACCGGCTAAATTATTTAAAGCAATTGTTGTCGCCCCAACATTCTTACCCTTCGCTTTAAAACAAACCGATATGCCATTCTTATACTCTAAAAATGCCGATTGGCTTAGAAGCCTTATCACGCTCGTCTTTTGGTTATTATCAACCGTCACAATCCCTTCAAGCACGCCGCCCGTATCCGATAAATACTCTCTTATCCTTTGCATCATAAAACGAGCGCTATTATTAACCGTGTTAGGGTGCTGTCCCTCTGACCAATTAATTAAAGCATCAGCCCCACCATTTTCAGATGCCGTTAAAGACCAATCATAAATCGTGGACATCTAAACCTCACGTCTTGATTCCAAACACAACACTCATATTAATCGGGCGCGTCTCACTTACACCTGAACTTGCCAATGCAACATCACGCATATGAAGGTGGGAATGGGGAAAGGCGAGCTTATGGTGCACGCGTATATCCTCTGCCCTCACGCCCAAACGTTCGGCAAGTTTCAATCTTTGCTGGTCATTCAACACATATCCCCAGATGATCGTCAAATCACCATGCCAACTCTCTTCCTGATTTTCATCATTCAAAATCGTAAAGGATTGACCACTATGATCATGCTTTCTCATAGCGTCATTTTGTAAAGTGCCAAGATAACGAAAGCGGTCTATCTCGCGGTCATCATCAACACCTCGTAAAAAAACACCACGCAAATCGGGAACGTTAAACTTGTTCCAAGTATCAGCTCCACCCCATCTGATCCCTATTGCATCATAAAGAGCAGGATAATCACTGCGCAAATAAGCCTTCCCATCACAGAGTAACCAGCCCTCTGGCAAAACTTGCATCCCAAAAATCCCTATCGTCCCCGTAGGATAAACGGGAATAACCGGTTCTTGTGATAAAGAAAGAGGCGTAGGATTTAAAACTTGCCAAGCATGATCCCTATAAACCAATGTATAAATGCACCCTTGTTGGATTTCACCTCCAGATAATGCACGAATGCCTAATTCCGTCGCCTTATAAACAGGTTTAGCGGCTAAATCATTCAAGGCAATTGCGGTTTCCCCAATATTCTTACCTTTTGCTTTAAAATATATTGATATCCCATTCTTATATTTCAAAAAATGCGATTTGCTTTGAAGTCTTATCAACGTCGTCTGTTGTTCAGCATCAACCGTAAAAGTGCTTTCAATCACACCACTCGTATCGGATAAATATTCACGCACACGCTGCATCATCATACGGGCGCTGTTATTCACGCTGCTAGGGCGCTGTCCTTTTGACCAATCAATCAAATCATCACAATAGGCATTCAAGGAGGCATTTAAAGACCAATCATAGATCGTCGA
>NZ_JBHIMA010000039.1:0-2381 GCF_042193775.1 Bartonella sp. OD88NMGDW
TTAGATCGCTAGCTGTTTTGATAATAAAAGCCGTGTCTTAAAGGACGCGGCTTTTTTGCTATAAAGCAGCCCCCCGCGTTATTTAAGCAGCGTCTTTTAGTGACAGATTATCATCACAGATATCATTACGAATTTTTGCACGGCTATTCACAACAGCATTGCCATAAATTTGCACATGATGATCAATATTTGATTTGCCATAGACCTTGGCATGATCATAAATCCTTACAAAGCAACCAACACGAGCCGATCCAGAAACCTTGGCATGACCATAGATACTTGAATAATCCTTAATCCAAGCATTACAAAAAACATGGGCATTATCATAAACCCGCGCCCAGACATAAACCCGTGACTTGCCATACACATGGGCATTGCCAAAAATATAGCCACAAACATACGCACTTTCATAGACACGGGCATTGTCATAAACCTTGGCACCATTAGAAATAGTAGCATTATCACTAATTACGGCATTACCATAAACATGCCCACAGACCTTAGCGTTATCATGAATTTTTGCGTTATCATAAATATGAGCGGTTGTATCAAAAACCAATGCCTTGCCATTAACGATAGCATTGCCATACACCTTGGCACCTCTAAAGATTTTAGCATCATTATAAATTTTAGCATTTTCATAAACAGTTGCATCGAAAAGAACCGCGGCATTATCATAGACCCAGCAATTGCCATCATGGGATAAGTTACTTTCATTTTCAATAAAACCGCCGAGGTCCCCCGCCTTAACATCATCAAAATCTCTTAGAGCACGTATGCGGTGTAAAGTAAGACCATCAAAAGTGAAGTTTTCATTAGTAAATTCATATTTTTTAGATACAGTTGTAGTGGTCATAGGTAACTCCCTAATCTAACATTTGAATAAATTTTTGAATGAAATGGTTATAAGGAGGCGCCCCCGCCGCGCCCGCGCCGTTATTTAAGCTGTTTTCCTATGAGCACGACACATAACAAAGCAAATTTCACCATAAGGAGAAAGGCGTTCTGTATAAACATTATTCATTGTGTCACCACAAATATTCTTAGTAACAATAGCCATGCCACATGCATTGGCATTTTCATAAACATGCACTTTACTTACAATTTTTGCACTATCGAAAACATGGGCATTATCATACACATGGGCATTGGCAAAAACCTTTGCTGAATCGTAGACGCGAGCATTACCATATACAAAACCACCAACACCTGCATTGCCATAAACCTGCGCATTTTCGTAAACACGACCAGGGCTCACAACAATGGCCTGATCACCAACCCAGCAATTACCATCATGGGAAAGATTTTCTTCAGATTCAATATAGCCACCAAGTTGACCAGCTTTAACATCACCAAAATCTCTTAACGCCTTAATGCGATAAAGTTTTTTACCCTCACGAAGAATTGTTTGATTGGTGAGTTGATATTTTTTTACAGAATTTTGCATAATAAATCCTTACGAAATTAGGTTTTTAATTGACAGCCCATAAGGGCGCCGGGCGCTAAAAACACGGTCGTAAGTCCGCCGCTATACTTTCCCCTCGCGAAGGGTATTGTATGGTATAGCTACACCCGACAAAATCGTTATATGCCAATGATAGCACAAAAGAAAGTCAGTATTTTAAGAAATGGGAAAAACCTTACGTGGTTTAACCGCTTACGATTAAGTGTTTTTAGCACTTGTCGAAATTTCTAAACGAACCTTTTTTTAATGTCAATACGTATTTTTTATTTTTTTCAATTTTTTTCATTTTGATACCTACCTAATTGAATACCAAGTGCTTTCTCTAGTTCACTGTCTATATCATCATAAGTTTTCACTGCTTTCACTGTACGTTTTTTGATTTCCCTATTCACCTCGTCTATCAATGCTTCGCAACTCAATACGCTTCTTGGCAAATCACCCCCATATATCCAAGCTTTCACTTGCGCCTTGGTACTGTAATCAACTTTACAAGGCATCTCATGATACTGACCACCGTCAAATTCTTCGTATTCTCTTGTGCCATCATCATATTCGTAAAGGTTATAAAAATACTCTGCTACCCCTAATCCCCATGGGGCATGCCCCACCGCCGTTGCAACCCACTTTTTTTGCCCTTTCTGTTTACGTTTTTTTAAAAACATCTGGTTTAATATCCCCTATCTAAATCCATAACTTTACCAATGGGTTTATTTGCCTCAAAATGGACCGTACAGAAGCGTTTTTAATTTCAATGTGGTTTTTATCACAAAATCTTTAAATCGATCTGTACGGTGCCTTTCTGTCAATTTAAACGCATGTCTATTCTCAAAATCATCAGAAAATTTCACTACTTTGCTGTTTTTTCGGATCCTTTTAAATACGATTTCATGACTGATGCTCCCGAAAAAAGCTCTAT
>NZ_JBHIMA010000004.1:0-184794 GCF_042193775.1 Bartonella sp. OD88NMGDW
GGTGCAAACATTGCACAATTGCAGACTGAAGAGCAATTTGGTCAAGTTGACCGAATTCCTTAAACGCTTCTCTTTTTGATAATGTTCTGAATAATGTGCTTAGGATACAGAAAAATTATCAGTCAATTTGATTGATCATCTCAAATTGCGATTTTGAGCAGAAAAGAAAAAGAGGCTTTAAATGATCTTTGAAAGGTCTTTGAAGATCCTTTGAGAACCACTTTAAAACTCTTTGAAAAAAAATAAATTGGTACAAAACCTAGTGGCAAAATATACAAAACCCGCTGGCAAGCTACATTGATCATCTCAAATTGCGATTTTGAGCAGAAAAGAAAAAGAGGCTTTAAATGATCTTTGAAAGGTCTTTGAAGATCCTTTGAGAACCACTTTAAAACTCTTTGAAAAAAAATAAATTGGTACAAAACCTAGTGGCAAAATATACAAAACCCGCTGGCAAGCTACAGTGGCAAAATATACAAAACCCGCTGGCAAGCTACAAGCACCATAAAAGTGCTGTGGCGGAGGGGGTGGGATTCGAACCCACGGTACAGTCTCCTGCACGCCGGTTTTCAAGACCGGTGCCTTAAACCGCTCGGCCACCCCTCCAAACTGGATATGCTTTTTGACAAATTTCTTGTAAAAGGTCAATCATTTTAATGGGCATTTTAAAGCGTTCTTTGTAAAACTATTTAAATTTCAATTAAAATAATTCTTCATAAGTCAATTCTTTGAGTGTGTTATCTAACGGTTTCATTTTTAAACATGATCGTTTTTTCTGTTTAAAAATTTTTCACAAAGCAATATTTTTTTAAGTTTTAACGACCGATATTCGTAATAATAAGAAAGGTTCAGTTGAAAATATTTGATAAATTATATTAAATTCTTTGCGGGCGTGTATTTTTGAATTATTTTATCTTTCCAGATATTTATTCTATTCAGATATCTAGTGCGTCTAAAGGGTATCTTGGAGGGAATGGCTGGTTTGCACTATTTGGAAAAGTTTTATGTAAGATTTGCATCGACAGTTTAAAATCTCTTCCAGATATGACTGGAAATTAGGTGTATTTATAATACTTTTTTTTGTGGGATAAGCAAAAAGTTAGTTGGAACGGAAGAAAATATTATTGAACAATACGCTTAGATCAATAGATAGCTTGTTAAGGTATTGCATAGTTTTTCAAGAATAGAACTTAAAAACGTTAAATTATGCAGAGGCAGAAAGCATAAACTTTAATAGACAAGGTTTTTAAAGCCGATTCATTCATAAGTATGTTTAGAACAAAAATTTATTTACAAAATAAAATGGTGGGCGATGAGAGACTCGAACTCCCGACATCCTCGGTGTAAACGAGGCGCTCTACCAGCTGAGCTAATCGCCCAATGCAATGACCAGCAATTGAATGGAGACTCTTTAAGGAAAAATTTTTCTAAACGCAAGAATAAAGATGGTATTTGATAATTTTTTTTAAAAATGCATAATCCTTCTTGACATAAACGCATGAACCCCTTACACGACCGCTTGTACCAAATTAAATTGGTTCGAAAAAAAATGCGCGGGTGTAGCTCAGTTGGTTAGAGTGCTGGCCTGTCACGCCGGAGGTCGCGGGTTCGAGCCCCGTCACTCGCGCCATTTCATGATTCCTTATGAAATTTTCTTTTTAAAATGTCCATATGCTATGAGTGAGGTGGTGGAGTATTCGATTGGGGGATAAATGTGTTTTTTCTTCCTTTTTATATGGTTTATAAGAATAGGGCTTGCGTCTTTCTTTGCTCTGCGTTACCTATGCCGATAAGAAAAGTATCGCTCTGTATGCCTTTGAAGCAGTATGAATAGAGTTAATAGAGCGATTGTTAAATTTGTCTGTTTGGTTTCGCAATATTGAATCATTGTGTTAAACTCAGATGTTTCGTTACGATGGAAGAGGGTTATGGCTTATTTATTGAGCTCTTATTTGCCAGTCTTGATTTTCATTATTGTGTCAGCGGTTATTGCTGGAGTTTTGTTGATTACACCTTACATTGTAGCATATCGTTCCCCCGATCCTGAAAAGTTATCGGCTTATGAATGTGGGTTTAATTCATTTAGTGATGCACGCATGAAGTTTGATATTCGTTTCTATTTGGTATCAATTTTATTTATTATTTTTGATCTTGAAGTTGCTTTTCTTTTTCCTTGGGCTGTTTCATTCGAATCGATAGGTATGTTTGGCTTTTGGTCGATGATTGTGTTTTTAGCGATTTTGACTATTGGATTTATATATGAATGGAAAAAAGGAGCCCTGGAATGGAATTAAGATCTAATAATTCAACGATTGCAGCTCCAAAACCAAAAGGAATCATTGATCCAAATACTGGTGGGCTGATAGGATCTGATGATAAGTTTTTTCGTGATATTAATGCTGAATTATCAGATAAGGGTTTTTTAGTTACCTCGGCAGATGCTTTGATTACTTGGGCTCGCACCGGTTCTTTAATGTGGATGAGTTTTGGTTTGGCTTGTTGTGCTATCGAAATGATGCAATGCTCAATGCCTCATTATGATAATGAGCGTTTTGGCTATGCGCCACGAGCTTCACCCCGTCAGTCAGATGTGATGGTGGTGGCAGGTACTCTAACAAATAAGATGGCTCCTGCTTTAAGAAAAGTGTACGATCAGATGCCAGAGCCACGTTATGTGATTTCTATGGGATCATGTGCAAACGGTGGGGGATATTATCATTATTCCTATTCAGTAGTGCGTGGATGTGATCGTATCGTGCCTGTCGATATATATGTTCCAGGGTGCCCACCTACAGCAGAGGCATTATTATACGGCATATTGTTGCTACAGAAAAAAATCCGTCGTACCGGATCTATAGAGCGATAGAGAGTTTTCTTGTCATGATGGATGAAACTTTGGTTGAACTTGCTGCTTATTTGGAAAACAAGTTAAAAAATAAGCTTGAAGAGACTGTTATTGCTTTTGGTGAATTGACCATTGTGGCACGTCTTGATGCAATTATCGATGTCTTAATGTTTGTTCGTGATGATTCGCGCTGTCAATTTATTAATCTCACAGACATTAGTGGTGTGGATTATCCTTCTCGCGATAAGCGCTTTGATGTTTCTTACCAATTGTTATCTCCTCGTGAGAATTTACGCTTACGTGTAAAAGTTCGTACGGATGAAAATACTCCTGTTGCTTCAGCTTGTACGGTTTATCCTGGCGCAGAGTGGTATGAACGTGAAACGTATGATATGTATGGGATTTTATTTTCAGGACATCCGGATTTGAGACGAATTTTAACAGATTATGGGTTTGAAGGATATCCTTTACGCAAAGACTTTCCTGTGACAGGATTTGTTGAATGTCGTTATGATAATGAAGCAAAGAGGGTAATTTATGAGCCTGTTGTTTTGCGTCAAGAGATGCGTAATTTTGATTTTCTTTCTCCTTGGGAAGGGGGCCAGTATACTTTGCCATGTGATGGAAAAGCGGATGAAAAAAAATAATATTGGTTTTGATAAGGCATTATATTAGAGTACTGTGTTTCTTAAATAATTAAATATTTTTTAGTATGATAGATTTTTTTGATATTTGATATGAAGTTTTTTAAAAGGCAAGGGGTTGATTGTGGCTGAGGTCAATGTTCGAAACTTTAATATCAATTTTGGTCCGCAGCATCCTGCCGCGCATGGGGTTTTGCGCATGGTTTTGGAGTTGGACGGCGAAGTTGTTGAGCGTGTGGATCCACATATTGGGCTATTGCATCGCGGTACCGAAAAATTAATGGAAACAAAAACTTATCTTCAAGCGGCTCCTTATCTAGATCGTTTGGATTATGTTGCTCCTATGAATCAGGAACATGCTTTTGTTCTTGCTATTGAAAAGTTATTGGATATTAAAGTTCCTAAAAGAGGGCAATTAATACGTGTTTTGTTTTCTGAAATTGGGCGTATTCTTAATCATTTGCTTAATGTAACGACACAGGCAATGGATGTTGGTGCTTTAACGCCACCGCTTTGGGGATTTGAACAGCGTGAAAGATTGATGATTTTTTATGAGCGTGCCTGTGGCGCTCGTCTTCATGCAAATTATTTTCGTCCCGGTGGCGTGCATCAAGATTTACCAGAATCTTTAGTTGAAGATATTGGTGATTTTATTGATCCATTTCTTGTTTCTCTCGGAAAACTTGATGCGCTTGTAACCCCGAATCGGATTTTTAAGCAGCGTAATGTGGATATTGGCGTTGTAAGTATTGATGAAGCTTGGGTACGTGGTTTTTCTGGGGTTATGATTCGTGGAGCTGGTGTTCCATGGGATTTACGTAAAAGTCAGCCTTATGAATGTTACGATGAAATGGAATTTGATATTCCTGTAGGTAAGAATAGCGATTGTTATGATCGCTATCTTATTCGTATGGAAGAAATGCGTCAATCAGCAAAAATTATGCGCCAATGTGTGGAGCGTTTGCTGAGTACTGAAAAAAATGGACCGGTTTCGAGCTTGGATCGCAAAGTTGTACCACCGAAACGGAGTGAAATGAAAAGTTCGATGGAAGCACTAATTCATCATTTCAAGCTTTATACGGAAGGTTTTCATACGCCTCCTGGAGAAGTATATGTTGCTGTGGAAGCTCCGAAGGGTGAGTTTGGTGTTTATCTTGTTTCTGATGGAACCAATAAGCCTTATCGTGTCAAGTTGCGTGCTCCTGGGTTTGCGCATCTCCAAGCTATGGATTTTTTAACCAGAGGTCATATGCTGGCGGATGCTACAGCTATTTTGGGTTCGATTGATATTGTTTTTGGGGAGGTTGATCGCTAATGTCCGTACGCCGTCTTGCAGATGAATTTTATCAGCCCGCTGAGTTTTCTTTTACAAAAGAAAATCAGATATGGGTAAAAAATACTATAGAGAAATATCCTGTAGGGCGTGAGCAGTCTGCTGTAATTCCGTTATTAATGCGTGCTCAAGAGCAAGATGGTTGGGTGACACGTGCCGCGATTGAGCATATTGCTCAGATTCTTTCTATGGCTTATATTCGTGTTCTGGAAGTTGCAACTTTTTACACTCAGTTTCAGCTTAAGCCTGTTGGAACAAAAGCGCATATTCAAGTTTGTGGTACAACCCCTTGTATGTTACGTGGATCTGGTGAATTGATTAAAGTTTGTCAGAAAAAAATTCATCATGAACCTTTTGTTACCAATCAGGATGGAACCTTATCATGGGAAGAGGTAGAATGTCTTGGTGCTTGTGTGAATGCTCCGATGGTTATGATTTTTAAAGATACTTATGAAGATCTTACAGCTGAGCGTCTTGAAGAAATTATTGATGCATTTGAAGCTGGGAAAGGTTCTGAGATAACGGTTGGTCCGCAAAGTAGCCGTAAGTCGTCGGAACCGATTAGTGGTTTAACTTCTCTTATTGATGATGAGAAGGAAAAAAAGATCTCTTAAGTCTTCACCCAAAAAGGATAAGGAAAGAGTGGGAACATAATTAAGTATTTTTCTTGAGAAAATATTTTATTATTCTACCCATGATGGCAACATTTAATGAAAAGTAAGAAGTTTTGAAAAGATATTTAAAAATTGCATTTGAGGAAAAGCGGAAAATGCTATGGGTAATAGAAAAAAAGGTGGGGTATGCTAGCTGATAAAGATCGTATCTTCACCAATATTTATGGTTTAAAAGACAAATCATTAAAGGCTGCGATGTTGCGTGGGCATTGGAATGGTCTGAAAGAGATGATTGACAAAGGTCGTGATTGGATCATTGATGAGGTGAAGGCATCGGGTTTACGCGGTCGTGGTGGTGCTGGTTTTCCTACCGGAATGAAGTGGTCCTTTATGCCAAAGCAGAATGATGGGCGTCCTCATTATTTGGTTGTCAATGCCGATGAATCTGAACCTGGAACTTGTAAAGACCGTGATATTTTACGTCATGACCCCCATACTTTGATTGAAGGATGTGCAATTGCTACTTTTGCTATGGGAGCCAATGTTGCTTTTATTTATATTCGTGGTGAATATATCCGTGAACGTGAAGCGCTTCAAGCTGCCGTTGATGAATGCTATGATGCAGGTTTACTTGGCAAAAAAACGAAATATGGGCATGCTTGTGATATTGTTATTCATCATGGAGCTGGTGCTTATATTTGTGGTGAAGAAACAGCTCTTCTTGAAAGTCTTGAGGGGAAAAAGGGACAACCTCGGCTTAAACCACCATTTCCTGCCAATATGGGGATTTATGGCTGTCCAACAACAGTAAATAATGTAGAGTCCATTGCTGTAGTTCCAACGATTTTGCGGCGGGGTGCTTCGTGGTTTTCATCAATCGGACGAGCAAATAATGTTGGAACGAAATTATTTATGGTTTCAGGGCATGTTAATGCACCTTGTACATTTGAAGACGCTCTTGGTGTTTCATTCCGTGAATTAATTGAAAAACATACGGGTGGTGTTCGTGGTGGATGGAATAATCTTTTAGCAGTTATTCCAGGGGGAGCTTCTTGTCCAGTTGTCCGTGGTGAGGATATGATCGATGCAATCATGGATTTTGATGGGATGCGAGATGTTGGGTCTTCTTTTGGCACGGGGGGAATGATTGTTATGGATAAATCAACCGATATTATCAAGGCAATTTGGCGTATAGCTGCTTTTTTCAAGCACGAGAGTTGTGGTCAGTGTACACCGTGTCGTGAGGGGACGGGGTGGATGATGCGTCTTTTAGGGCGTATGGTTGAGGGAAGAGCGCAAAAACGCGAGATTGATCTTTTGTTTGAAGTGTCGAAACAGGTTGAAGGACACACTATTTGTGCGCTTGGTGATGCTGCCGCATGGCCTGTACAGGGGTTGATACGTAATTTTCGTCCGGAAATCGAGCGTAGAATTGATGAATACACGCGAAATGTAGTCCAAAGCAAAAATATTGCTTTAGAAGCTGTAGGATAGAAGATTTTTTAAAGAGCAGCCGAATGCAAATTTTAAGTGGGTTATCCGCAGGTTGGATGGGTGATGATAAATATCAAAGTTGATGGCAAAGAGATTGAAGTTCCTGATTACTACACGTTGCTTCAGGCTGCTGAGGCGGCTGGGGCAGAAATTCCACGTTTTTGTTTTCATGAATCTTTGTCAATTGCTGGAAATTGTCGTATGTGTTTGGTTGAGGTTAAGGGTGGTCCTCCGAAACCTCAGGCTTCTTGTGCTATGGGGGTTCGTGATTTACGATTGGGGCCTAACGGTGAAGCACCTGAGATTTTTACCAATACGGCGATGGTAAAAAAAGCACGTGAAGGTGTTATGGAATTTCTTCTCATTAATCATCCTTTGGATTGTCCTGTGTGTGATCAAGGGGGAGAATGCGATCTTCAAGATCAAGCAATGCTTTATGGGCGTGATTGTTCTCGTTATAGTGAAAATAAGCGTGCTGTAGAAGATAAATATATTGGGCCACTTGTGAAGACAGTTATGACACGGTGTATCCATTGCACACGCTGTGTTCGATTTACAACAGAAGTCGCAGGTATTTCTGAGCTTGGTTTGATCGGTCGCGGCGAAGATGCTGAAATTACGACATATCTTGAAAAAGCTATGACATCTGAATTACAGGGAAACGTTATTGATCTTTGTCCGGTGGGAGCTTTAACTTCAAAACCTTATGCGTTTCATGCTCGTCCGTGGGAATTGGTAAAAACGGAATCAATTGATGTGATGGATGCGCTTGGTAGTGCGATCCGTATTGATAGCCGTGGCCGTGAGGTTATGCGGATTATGCCGCGTACGAATGAAGATGTAAATGAGGAATGGATCTCTGATAAAACGCGTTTTATTTGGGATGGATTGCGCACTCAGCGGCTTGATAGGCCATATGTACGCAAAGATGGAAAGCTTCAGCCTGTCAGTTGGACAGAAGCTTTTGCAAAAATTAAAATGGTGGTTTCTAAAACCTTGCCAGAAAAAATTGGAGCGATTGCTGGAGATCTTGCGTCTGTTGAGGAAATGTATGCCCTTAAAGCATTATTGAGTTCTTTGGGCTCAACGCTTTTTGATTGTCGCCAAAGAGGGGGGGCTTTATCGCCTGAGTTTGGGCGTTCGAGTTATATTTTTAATCCTACAATTGCAGGTATTGAACAGGCTGATGCACTGCTTATTGTGGGATCTAATCCACGTCATGAAGCGGCTGTTTTAAATGCGCGTATTTTAAAGCGCCAACGGATGGGAAATTTTCCTATTGCATTAATTGGAGAGAAAGTCGATTTACGTTATCCTTATTCTTATCTTGGATCTGGGAGTGATACATTAACGACACTTATTCGTGGAGAGGATGTTTTTTTAAATGTCTTAAAAGAAGCGAAGAGGCCCCTTATTCTTATCGGAGAGGGAGCTGTTTCAGGAAATGAAGGTTTATCTGTTTTAAAAAGTCTTGCTAAATTAGCTGACAATATTGGTGCTCTTAGTGAAGAATGGAATGGGTTTGGGATTCTTCATAATGCAGCATCGATTGTTGGAGGATTGGACATAGGCTTTACTTCTAAGCTTGGGGTTGCAAATATTCTTAAAACCTGTGAAGTTTTATTTTTACTTGGTGCTGATGAAGTAGAATTAGCCAATACAAAAGCTTTTACAGTTTATATTGGTAGCCATGGTGATAATGGTGCACATGCTGCTGATGTTATTTTGCCTGCATCTGCTTACACTGAAAAATCAGGGCTTTATGTGAATACAGAAGGACGTGTCCAAATGACAAATCGGGCTGGTTTTGCTCCAGGTGAAGCAAAAGAAGATTGGGCTATTTTGCGTGCTTTATCGGATATTTTAGGACAAAGGCTCCCTTTTGATTCTCTTTCTCAATTAAGACAATGCTTGTTTAATGATTATCCACACCTTTGTGCTGTTGATGATATAGTACCTTCTGATATAAGTGGTCTTAAGGCGCTTGGTTCAAAAATGGTTTCTCTAGAGAGTCACACCTTTACTTCTATGGTTAAAGACTTTTATTTAACAAATCCGATAGCACGTGCTTCTGCTGTTATGGCTGAATGTTCATCTCTTGCAAAAAACCGTGCTACGCAAACTATAAAGTAAGGCAAAGGAAAAGGAATAATGATGTATGATTTCTTTATGACTTGGCTGTTGCCATTACTCATTATAGTTGGAAAAACACTTCTTCTTTTGGTCGTTCTTTTGATCTTAGTTGCTTATCTTCTTTACGCAGATAGAAAGATTTGGGCAGCGGTGCAATTGCGTCGTGGACCAAATGTTGTTGGTCCATGGGGTTTGTTACAGTCTTTTGCAGATTTAATTAAATTTGTTGTTAAGGAGCCTATTATCCCTGCAGGTGCAAATAAGGGTGTTTTTCTTTTGGCTCCTTTTGTTTCAGCGACACTTGCTTTATCAACTTGGGCTGTTATTCCTGTCAATGAGGGCTGGGAGGTTGCGAAGATTAATGTTGGCTTGCTTTATATCTTAGCCATTTCATCTCTTGAGGTTTATGGTGTCATTATGGGGGGATGGGCATCGAATTCAAAATATCCTTTCTTAGGAGCCCTTCGTTCGGCGGCACAAATGGTTTCTTATGAAGTTTCCATTGGTTTTGTGCTTGTGACTGTCATTTTAATAAGTGGTTCGTTGGATCTCACAACAATTGTTCATAAACAAAGTTCTGGAATTGGTACAACTCTTGGTCTTCCTTTTAACAGCTTTCTCGATTGGAATTGGTTGGTCCTTTTTCCAATGTTTATTATATTTTTTATTTCTGCGCTTGCAGAGACAAACCGTCCTCCATTCGATTTGGTGGAAGCAGAATCTGAACTTGTAGCTGGTCATATGGTAGAATATTCTTCAACGCCTTACATGCTTTTCTTTCTTGGTGAATATGTTGCGATTGTTTTAATGTGCGCATTAACAACTATTCTATTTTTAGGCGGTTGGCTGCCACCTTTAGATGTTTGGTGGCTTAATTGGGTTCCTGGTATCATTTGGTTTATTTTAAAAGTCTGTTTTGTATTTTTTTGGTTTGCTATGGTTAAAGCATTTGTTCCACGTTATCGCTATGATCAGCTCATGCGGCTTGGTTGGAAGGTTTTTCTTCCTCTCTCACTAGCAATGGTTGTGATAACTGCTGCTTTTTTAAAGTTTACGGATTTCGTTTAAGAGGAGATTTTACGATGTCAGGTTTTATTCAGGCGGCAAAGTCACTTCTTCTATTGGAATTTGTGAGTGCTTTTTTCTTAGCCATGCGTCAATTTTTTTCACCAAAGCCCACGATTAATTATCCTTATGAAAAAGGCTTTGTATCTCAGCGTTTTCGCGGTGAGCATGCATTGCGTCGCTATCCAAATGGTGAAGAAAGGTGTATTGCTTGTAAATTATGTGAAGCAATTTGTCCTGCTCAAGCGATTACAATTGAAGCTGGACCACGGCGCAATGATGGTACGCGTAGAACTGTTCGTTATGATATCGATATGGTTAAATGTATCTACTGCGGTTTTTGTCAAGAGGCTTGTCCGGTTGAAGCTATTGTCGAAGGTCCAAATTTTGAGTTTGCGACGGAAACACGTGAAGAACTTTATTATGATAAAGAAAAGCTTTTATTAAATGGAGATCGCTGGGAGCGAGAAATTGCTCGCAATATATTGATGGATGCGCCTTATCGCTAAGTGTATCGTTAAATGAGGTGTCGGATATTTTCCGATAAATTGTAATCTGGTATGAAGTTTATACCAATTGTTTGAATAATTAAGGAGAAGCCTATGCTAACAGATCTAGCGGCGGCATTTTTCTATTTGTTTGCTTTTATTATGCTAACAAGTGCAGTTATTGTTATTACAGCACGCAATCCAGTGCATTCTGTTTTGTTTTTAATTCTCGCATTTTTTAATGCAGCAGCTTTATTTTTGCTTGCAGGAGCAGAATTTTTAGGGCTTATTCTGCTTGTTGTGTATGTAGGAGCTGTCGCTGTTTTATTTTTGTTTGTCGTTATGATGCTTGACGTTGATTTTGCTGAGTTAAAGAGTGGAACTCTTCGGTATGCTCCTATTGGAGCTCTTATTGGTGTTATTATCGCTGTAGAATTGATTGTTGTTTTTGTGAGTAGCTATTTTTCTCCAGTTTTGAGAACACATGTTACGCAACCAATGCCAGATTTAGCGCAGCGAACAAATACACAAGCATTAGGAGATATTCTCTATACGGATTATGTTTTCTATTTTCAAATTGCTGGAATGATTTTATTGGTTGCAATGATTGGGGCTATTGTTTTAACACTTCGTCATAAATTAGGAGTAAAGCGGCAATCTATTGCGGAGCAAGTTTCTAGAACGGTAGAAAGTGCCATTGAAATCAAACAAGTTGAATCAGGTAAAGGTATGTAAGGGGGGCTATGTAGATGTATATTGATATTACACATTATCTCACTGTTTCTGCTTTGATGTTTACAATTGGTATTGCTGGAATTTTTCTCAACAGAAAAAACGTGATTATTATCTTGATGTCCATTGAGCTTATATTGCTTTCAGTTAATCTCAATTTTGTTGCGTTTTCAGCATTTCTTCATGATCTCGTTGGTCAGATATTCGCTTTATTTGTCTTAACCGTAGCAGCTGCTGAAGCTGCCATTGGTTTAGCAATTCTGGTCGTTTTTTTCCGTAATCGTGGTTCCATTGCGGTTGAAGATGTTAATGTAATGAAAGGCTAACCAGTGATGTATTATACGATTGTCTTTCTTCCGCTTTTGGGTTTTTTAATTGCTGCACTGGGTGGAAAAACGATAGGAGATCGTGCGAGTGAATTGATAACATGTAGCTTTATGGTTGTTGTTGCCATATTATCGTGGATAGCATTTTTCAGTATTGCACTTGGTCATATTCCAAAGATTGACGTATTGGTATTACATTGGATGACTGTTGCTGACTTAAGCTTTAACTGGGCTTTACATGTTGATGCATTAACAGCTGTCATGCTTATTGTTGTGAACAGTGTTTCGGCATTGGTGCATATTTATTCAATTGGTTATATGCACCATGATCCTTCAAGGTCTCGTTTTTTTTCTTATCTTTCTTTGTTTACATTTATGATGCTTATGTTGGTGACCTCCAATAATTTGATTCAGATGTTTTTTGGATGGGAAGGTGTAGGACTTGCTTCTTATTTACTCATTGGTTTTTGGTTTCAGCGCGATTCTGCTAATAAGGCTGCAATGAAAGCTTTTGTGGTCAATCGTGTTGGAGACTTTGGTTTTCTCTTAGGAATCTTTAGTATTTTTGTTTTATTCCAATCGGTTGATTTTGCCTCTATTTTTGCAAAAGCTGCAAACAATAGCTTTATACAAAATATGACATTTTTAGGTTGGCAATTTGATGGGCAGACGGCAATTACCATTACATGTCTTTTATTATTTATTGGTGCGATGGGAAAATCAGCACAATTTCTTTTACATACTTGGCTGCCTGATGCAATGGAAGGGCCAACCCCTGTATCAGCGCTTATTCATGCCGCTACAATGGTAACGGCTGGTGTTTTTATGGTTGCGCGTATGTCGCCAATTTTTGAACTTTCTTCGACTGCTTTGACCGTGATTATTATTGTTGGTGCAACAACAGCGTTTTTTGCAGCAACTGTGGGGTTGGTGCAGAATGATATTAAGCGTGTTATTGCTTATTCTACATGCTCTCAACTTGGTTATATGTTTGTGGCATTAGGTGTTGGAGCTTATGGCGCTGCTGTCTTTCATCTTTTTACGCATGCTTTTTTTAAAGCCTTATTGTTTCTTGGTGCAGGTTCTGTGATTCATGCTGTATCTGATGAACAAGATATGCGAAAAATGGGTGGGTTACGCAAACATATAAAGGTCACCTATTGGATGATGATGGTCGGGACCATTGCATTGACCGGTGTTGGGATTCCAGGAACACTTTTCGGGACTGCAGGTTTTTTCTCGAAAGATGCGATTATAGAGTCTGCTTTTGCATCCCATAATATTGCTTCAGGATATGCTTTTTATCTTCTTGTTTTTGCTGCCTTTTTAACAAGTTTCTATTCATGGCGGCTTATCTTTATGACATTCCATGGTAAACCACGGGCAACAGTTGATGTTATGCATCATGTTCATGAATCGCCTCCAGTTATGTTGATTCCACTCTTTCTTTTATCTATTGGAGCAATATTTTCTGGTGTCGTTTTCCAACCTTACTTTTTTGGTGACTTGTATAATGCTTTTTGGAAGGGAGCATTATTTACAAGCAGCCACAATCACATTCTTCATGATTCCCACCATGTTTTTAATTGGGTAAAATGGTTGCCATTTATAGCGATGGTTCTTGGGTTTATTTTAGCTTATTTATTTTATGTTTCTATTCCATCTCTTCCTAAGAAAATGGTTCGTATTATGCCAAGAGCATATAATTTTCTTTACCAAAAATGGTATTTCGATCAATTATATAACTTTTTATTTGTTCGTCCTACCTTTAGAATTGGTTCTTTTCTTTGGAAAGTGGGAGACGGTAAAATTATTGATGGTTTAGGTCCTAATGGTATCGCAGCGCGTGTTGTTGATATTACAAATAGAATTGTTCGATTGCAAACAGGCTATCTTTACCACTATGCATTTGCAATGCTTATCGGCGTTGCATTACTCATTACATGGATGATGATCGGGGGCGTAAACTAATGACCGATTGGCCTATTCTTTCTACGGTTACATTTTTGCCACTTATTGGTGTGCTTCTGATTTTGTTTATCAAAGATGATAGTGAAGTAGCACGCCATAATATACGTAATGTCGCATTTTTTACGACTCTATTTGTTTTTATTATTTCTTTAATTATTTGGATAGGATTTGATTCTAGCAACCCAAATTTTCAAATGGTTGAAAAGTCCAGTTGGTTAGGGGGGGGCATTAGCTATCATATGGGGGTTGATGGTATTTCTATTCTTTTTGTTGTTCTCTCGGCTTTTCTTTTGCCTTTTTGTATTTTAGCAAGTTGGGAAAATGTTAAAGAGAGATTAAAGGCTTATATGATTGCATTTCTTCTTCTAGAAGTTGCGATTATTGGCGTTTTTTGTGCTCTTGATGCAATGCTATTCTATGTTTTTTTTGAAGGTAGCCTTATTCCAATGTTTATCATCATAGGTGTATGGGGTGGAGCACGTCGTGTTTATGCAAGTATAAAGTTTTTCTTATATACTTTACTTGGTTCAGTGCTTATGCTGGTTGCTCTTATGGCTATGTATTGGGAGGCTGGGACACTTGATATACCAACTTTACTCAATTACCAGTTTCCTGCTCATATGCAAATATGGTTATGGCTTGCATTTTTTGCTTCTTTCGCAGTTAAAATGCCAATGTGGCCGGTTCATACATGGCTTCCTGATGCTCACGTGGAAGCACCGACAGCGGGTTCCGTTATTTTAGCTGGTGTCTTACTCAAATTAGGTGGGTATGGTTTTCTTCGTTTTTCTTTGCCTATGTTTCCTATCGCTTCAGCAGATTTTGCACCTTTGATTTTCACATTATCACTTATCGCTATTATTTATACGTCGTTGGTTGCACTTGTTCAAAATGACATCAAAAAGCTTATTGCTTATTCTTCAATAGCTCATATGGGGTATGTGACAATGGGCATTTTTTCTGCGAATGAACAAGGGATACAAGGGGCTATTTATCAGATGCTATCCCATGGAATTGTTTCAGCAGCGTTGTTTCTTTGTGTTGGGGTTATCTATGATCGCTTGCATACACGTGAAATTTCAGCGTTTGGTGGTTTAGTGAATAATATGCCTAAATATGCTGTTGTTTTCTTAATTTTTACTATGGCAAATGTTGGTTTGCCTGGAAGCTCAGGATTTTTGGGTGAATTTTTAACCTTAATAGGTGTTTTTCAAGTAAATAAATTGGTTGTTGTTTTAGCAACAACAGGTGTTATCTTATCGGCAGCCTATGCCCTTTATCTTTATAGGCGTGTGGTTTTTGGTTCCTTGGATAAAGAGAATTTAAAAGTATTAATAGATCTTTCTTTAAGAGAAAAATTCATCCTTTATCCAATGGTTGTTCTTACAATATTCTTTGGTATCTATCCAACGCCTATTCTTAAAGCAACGGCGTTTTCCGTAGAAACCCTCATCAATAAACTGCACTAGATAAGGGAAGAATGCACATGCAAACTGAAATAATAGCGCAATTAGTCTTAATTCTTCCGGAGCTTTTAATCGCATTAGGAGCTGTCGTGTTGCTTATGTTTGGTGTTTATTCCAATACACGTGCTTCTTTAACAGTGACAGGTTTAGCCATGGCACTTCTTGTGGCAACTATTATTATTCTTATAGTTTTTCCGAAAAATGGTTCATTTCAAACCAATGCGCTCGTTATCGATTCCTTTAGTCGTTATATGAAAATTTTAATGCTTATTGGTGCACTCTTTTCTCTTATCATGTCTGTTGGTTTTGCCAATGCACAAAAGTTTAATATATTTGAATTTCCAGTGCTTGTTCTTTTAGCAACCCTTGGAATGATGTTTATGATTTCAGCTGGTAATATGCTGTCGCTTTATATGGGGTTAGAACTGCAATCTTTAGCTTTATATGTTTTAGCAGCGATTAATCGTAATAATGTAAAATCTTCTGAAGCTGGTATAAAATACTTTGTTTTAGGAGCATTATCTTCAGGATTGCTGCTTTATGGTATTTCTTTACTTTATGGTTTTACCGGTCAAATTGGTTTTCACGAAATTGCTCTTGCTTTAAAAGGTAAAAATTTACAATTGGGGGTCATTTTTGGAATTGTTTTTATTTTAGCTGGTTTGGCTTTCAAAATTTCTGCTGTTCCATTTCATATGTGGACACCTGATGTTTATGAAGGAGCGCCAACACCGATTACGGCATTTTTTGCTGGTGCCCCTAAAGTTGCTGCAATGGCTTTAATCATCCGTATTATTGTGATGACCTTTATTCCCCTAGGGCGTGTTGATAATGTGATGCCTGCATGGCAACAAATTTTGGTCTTCATGGCGATTGCATCAATGATACTTGGTGCATTTGCTGCAATTGGTCAAAATAACATTAAGCGCTTAATGGCTTATTCGTCGATCAGTCATATGGGCTATGCACTTGTTGGTTTATCTGCTGGAGATATGCTAGGAATAAAAAGTGTTATTCTTTATATGACGATTTATCTTGGAATGACGATTGGCTCATTTGCTTTTATTCTTGGAATGCGCTCTCAGAATGGCAATGTTGAAAATATTTATGATCTTTCAGGGTTAGCAAAGACAAATCCGTTTATGGCTATTGTTATGACAATACAGCTTTTCTCGTTAGCCAGTGTACCACCTATGGCTGGTTTTTTTGGGAAGTGGTATACATTTTCTGCTGCTGTCCATGCTGGTCTGACGCCACTTGCAGTCGTTGGGATGATAGCGTCTGTCGTTGGAGCTTTTTACTATTTACGAGTCATTAAAATTATGTGGTTTGATGACGCAAAAGCGCATTTTGTTGTTTTATCGAATGAGCTTCAATTTTGTCTTGGTCTTTCTGCATTGTTTATTTTATTTTATACACTTTTTGGAGTTTGGTTTGCTGAATTAGCAGAAAAAGCAGCAGCTGCATTGTTTTAATGAATATGGTTTATATTTTATCAGATTTTGCTCAAGAACAAGGATACACTATTGAAGCGTACGATAGTGTTGACTCAACAAATCTCACTGCGCAACGAAAAGCGCAAACTGGTCATCAAGGTAATCTTTGGATTGTTGCACAAGAACAATCACAGGGAAGAGCAAGAAGAGGGAGGACTTGGTCTAGTCCCAAAGGGAACCTTTATTCTAGTCTTTTATTAATTGATGATATTGTTCATCAAACTGCAGCTCAACTTGGTTTTGTTGCTGGAATAAGTGTGGTAGAGGCAATAAAACAATTGATAAAAGATGAAAATCAGACAAACAATATTGTGAGTTTAAAATGGCCAAATGATATTTTGTTACAAGGAGCTAAAAGCTCAGGAGTTTTGCTTGAGATTTTAAAGTTGTCATCACAACAATATGCATTGGTTATTGGTATTGGAATAAATGTGAAATATAATTATGAAGATGCACCTTATCCCACTTCAAGCTTAAAGAATATCGGTTTGCATATTGAAGCAGAACAATTATTTACGGTTTTGACGGAGTGTTTTTCTAGAAATTACCTTCTTTGGAAACAACCAAAAGGATGTGAAATAATCCGAAAAAAATGGCTTTTATATTCTGCTCACCTTGGGAAACATGTCAAAGTGGTGAATGATGAAAAAGTCATTGAGGGTGTTTTTGATGGTCTTGATAGTGATTTTAACTGCATCATAAAGCAAAAAAATGGTCAGACAGCCATTATAACAGCTGGAGATATTCATTTTGGTTCGGCTGCTTCTATTAATGCAGGTTGTTATTAAAAAATTATTTTACCATCAGATACCTTAATGATTTTGGGAGATGTTTATGGTTGCAGCTAATAAGAATGAGTTTGTTTTTTTACCTCTGGGGGGGGTAGGTGAAATAGGGATGAATTTAGCTGCTTACGGATTTGGTCCCCAACATCTTCGTGAATGGCTGCTGGTTGATATGGGAATTAGTTTTGCTGGTTCTGAATTACCAGGAGTCGACCTTGTTTTTCCTGATATTCGTTTTCTAAAAAGTGAAAAACATAATATACGGGGTCTTGTTTTAACACATGCACATGAAGATCATTATGGGGCCGTTCTTGATTTATGGCCAAAGCTACAAGTTCCAATTTACTGTACGCCTTTTACAGCAGGATTATTGGAAACTAAAAAACAATTAGATTTTGAATCTCAAAAAAATTTACTCAATATTTTTCAAGCTGGTGATTGTTTTCAGGTAGGTTCCTTTACTGTAGAGGCTATAGCTGTTAACCATTCAATACCAGAATCTGTATCTTTAGCAATTACAACCTCTTTGGGGACTGTGATTCATACTGGTGATTGGAAAATTGATCATACTCCTTCACTTGGGGCTGTGACGGATGAAAAAAGATTTCGTGCGTTAGGAAAAAAAGGTGTTTTAGCATTACTTTGTGATTCTACAAATGCGTGTCGGGATGGTATATCTCCATCAGAGCAGCAGGTTCAAGCCAGTCTTTCTGAGATTATTTCCAAAGCTGAAGGGCGCGTTGCAATAGCAACTTTTTCTTCTAATATTGGTCGGATACGTTCTATTGCTCTTGCAGCTGAAGCTGCTGGACGTAAGGTGCTTGTCATTGGGCGTTCCCTTAAGCGAAGTATTATGGTTGCACAAGAGCTTGGTTATATGAATGGTTTAGCACCATTTGTAACGGAAGATGATTATGGTTACATTTCGCGAAAAGATCTTGTTTTAATTGTCACAGGGAGCCAAGGTGAGCCATGTGCTGCTTTGGCTAAACTGTCACGTGATGGAATGAGAAATATTACACTTTCTGCTGGTGATACCGTTATTTATTCATCACGAAGTATTCCAGGAAACGAAAAAGCGATTATTGAGGTACAAAATCGTTTCATTGATTTGGGTATTGAAATTATCACGAATGAAGATGCACTTGTTCATGTTTCCGGTCATCCCCGTCGTTCAGAACTTTTACAGATGTATGATTGGGTAAAGCCACAGATACTTGTTCCTGTACATGGGGAAGCAATGCATCTTAAGGCTCAGGCAACTTTAGCGCGTCAAGCGGGTATTAAAATTGTTACAGATATCAGAAATGGACATATGTTACGTTTTGCACCGGAGCCTGTAGAAGTTGTTGATCAAGTTCCTGTTGGCCGCATCTATAAGGATGGTTGCCTAATTGGAGATGAAAATGAACTAGGGATTCGTGAACGTCGCAAACTAAGTTATGCTGGTCATGTTACTATTTCTCTCCATATAAATAGTAAGCATGAATTATTAGGGGATATAGGTCTAACAACATTCGGGTTACCTGAAAGTAATGGAAAGGGAGAAAGTTTAAAAGATATTCTTTTAGATATTATAGAAAATACAGTTTATAATATCCCACGCATGAAACAGAAAAATAATGAACTTATTCGAGAGGCAACACGACGTGCTGTGAGGGCGGCTGTTCATGAAATTTGGCAAAAAAAACCTATCTGTACAGTTTTTTTACATCGGTCAAAATAAAAGAGCTTTCATATTACGTTATTTAAAAAGAGAAGAGCATTTTTATTTTATTGCTAAATAAGAAAAATAAAGAATAAAGCCTGGTAAATTTTTAAATAGTAAGATCGTTATATTTGCAAGTATTCAGAATGCGGCTATAGATGAATAGAGGGTGTGATAAATTGTTCCGATATGATAGGTGTGATTAGGAGTTAGTTATTTAATGCGTCTTACTCAATATTTCCTTCCACTTTTAAAAGAGAATCCTAAGGAAGCAGAGATTGTTTCTCATCGGCTCATGTTGCGTGCCGGTATGATTCGCCAACAAACATCAGGAATTTATTCTTGGCTTCCCTTAGGAAAAAAAGTGCTTGATAAAGTTTGTAAAATTATTCGTGAAGAGCAAGAACGTGCGGGTGCAATAGAAATATTGATGCCTACAATTCAATCTGCTGATCTTTGGCGTGAAAGCGGTCGTTATGATGATTATGGTTTGGAAATGCTTCGCATTAAAGATCGCCAAAAGCGTGATTTACTTTATGGTCCAACCAATGAAGAGATGGTAACAGATATTTTTCGCTCATATGTTCGTTCTTATAAAGATCTTCCACTTAATTTATATCATATTCAATGGAAATTTCGTGATGAAATTCGCCCACGTTTTGGTGTGATGCGGGCACGAGAATTTTTAATGAAAGATGCTTATTCTTTTGATCTTGATTATGAAGGTTCTAAAACATCTTATAATCGTATGTTTGTTGCTTATTTACGCACTTTTTCTCGTCTTGGTTTAAAAGCAATTCCTATGCGTGCAGATACAGGTCCAATAGGGGGGGAACTCAGTCATGAATTTATCATTTTGGCTGAAACGGGAGAGAGCGCTATCTTCTGTGATAAACAATTTCTTGAACTTACTGTTCCTGATAGTTCAATCGATTTTAGTGATAAAGCTGTTTTGGATGATATTGTTAAACAATGGACATCTTTTTATGCAGCGACGGAAGAAATGCATAATGAAGAGGAGTGGGCTAAAATTTCTGATCATAATCGTCTTTCAGCGCGTGGTATTGAAGTCGGGCATATTTTCCACTTTGGCACGAAATATTCTGCTCCAATGGGAGCAAAAGTTATGGGACAAGATGGAAAAGAGCATGTAGTCTCTATGGGATCTTATGGTATTGGACCTTCGCGTCTTGTTGCGGCCGCTATAGAGGCTTCTCATGATGAAAATGGTATTATTTGGCCAAAGTCGATGGCACCGTTTGATTTTGGAATTATCAATATGAAATCCGATGATGAAAAATGCACAAAGACCTGTGAGTTTCTCTATCAGGGATTAAAGGAGGCTGGTTTTGATCCATTATTAGATGATAGAAATGAACGTCCTGGATCAAAATTTGCAACAATGGATTTGATTGGTTTGCCAACGCAAATCATTGTTGGTCCTAACAGCATTGCACAAAATGAAGTTGAAATTAAAGATCGAAAAACAGGTGTAAAAAAATCTCTAAAGGTTGAAGATGTACTCAGCCAACTTTCTATAAATTAATAGGAAATGTTATGAAGAGGCTGAAAGACAAATGGTTTTCATCTTATGAGTGGATGATCGCTTTTCGTTATATGATTCCCAATAAAAAACATGTCGTTGCATCTGTTATTTCAATTATTTCTCTTATTGGGATTATGTTGGGCGTATTTGCTCTGGTTGTTGTTATGGCGGTGATGAATGGCTTTCGTACAGAACTTCTCAATCGTATTCTTGGTATGAATGGGCATCTTATTGTTCAAACTGTTGATTCTGGTTTTTCTGATTATAAGACTCTTATTTCTTCTTTAGAATCTACAAATGGTGTGAAGTTTGCTTTGCCTGTTATTGAAGGTCAAGCGCTTGTTCAAGGTGAAGTTCAAGGTGGCTCTGGCGCATTAGTTCGTGGTATGCGCAAACAAGATCTAGAAAAGCTTAAAACAGTCTCTCAAAACATTAAATTAGGATCGATTTCTCGGTTTGATGAAGAAGAAGGTGTTGCAATTGGAAGTGGCTTAGCAGAAAAATTGGGACTGACAGTTGGAAGAGATATTCGTATTATTACTCCAGATGGTGATGAGACTCCTTTTGGCGTTACCCCACGTGTGAAAGCTTATAAAGTCGTTGCTATTTTTGAAGTTGGTATGTCTGAATATGATTCAATATTTATCTTTATGCCTCTCCATGAAGCACAAATATTTTTTAATTTGGGAGATAAGGTTCAGTCTTTAGAATTATTTCTAAATGATCCTGATGCTGTTGATCAAATAAAACCTATTTTAGAAAAAACAGTTGATCAACAGGTCTATTTAATTGATTGGCGTACACGCAATCAGGCTTTTTTTTCAGCCTTACAGATTGAACGAAATGTTATGTTTTTCATTCTTTCTCTGATCGTTCTTGTTGCTGCTTTAAATATTATTTCAGGGCTGATTATGCTTGTAAAAGATAAAAGTCATGATATTGCGATTTTACGCACGATGGGGGCTCAACAGAGTGCGATTTTGCGTATATTTATCATTACAGGAATGATGATTGGTTTTATTGGAACTATATTGGGTTTAGTTTTAGGTGTTATCGCGACCGCTAATATTAATCATATCCAAGACTTTATATCTTGGTTATTTAATGTCGACGTTTTTAATCCTCAACTTTATTTTTTAACAAAATTGCCTGCACAAATTGAGTGGAAACAGACCATCTTGGTTGCTATGATGGCTTTATTTTTGTCGTTTCTTGCTGCTCTCATTCCGGCATGGCGTGCTGCTAAGCTAGATCCCGTACAAGCTTTGAGGTATGAATAATGACAGCTATTTTAGAGCTTGTAGAGATTGAAAGACACTTTTTCGAGAGTCATAAGCCGCTTATTGTTTTAGATAAAGCGAATTTTATTCTTAATCGTGGAGAGCTTGTTGCACTTGTTGCACCATCTGGTGCTGGAAAATCAACACTTCTTCATATTGCTGGATTATTAGAAAAACCAACAGCTGGTGATGTGATGTTACGGGGTATTTCTTGTGCAAAGCGCTCTGATAGTGAGCGAACAGCTATAAGACGAAATGATATTGGTTTTGTTTATCAATTTCATCATTTACTTCCAGAGTTTACGGCGTTAGAAAATGTTATGATACCGCAAATGATAGCAGGATTAAAAAAATCCATAGCAGAAGATCGTGCGCGCAAATTATTGACGTATCTGCGTGTTTCTCATCGTGCTAACCATCGTCCCTTAGAGTTATCGGGAGGAGAACAACAACGTGTTGCTATTGCACGTGCAGTAGCAAATGGCCCTTCGGTTCTTTTGGCTGATGAACCTACAGGAAATCTTGATCCCGTAACTTCAGCTTATGTTTTTCAAGCTTTATCTATCCTTGTTCGCCAGTCGGGTCTTTCTGCTCTTATTGCAACACATAATTACGCTTTGGCTAAGCAAATGCATCGTCGAATTACACTTAAAGAACAAAAGATTATAGAACTTCCTTAAAAGCAAGGTACAAATTTTATACGACTAATTGAATAGTTTATATTACTTTATTCAAGGAGATTTTTTATGACAGTTTTTGTCGTTGACAAAAATCAATTAGATGTGCGTCGTCGTCGATTGATTTTTCGTGCATGGCATCGCGGTATTCGTGAAATGGATCTCATTTTTGGACATTATGTCGATACTCATATTACTGAAATGAATGATAAAACGCTCTCTGAACTTGAATATATTATGTCTTTTGATGATCGTGATTTACTCACATGGATTACTGGAGAAGTTTCGCCACCCTCTGAAGTTGATAGTCCACTTTTTCGTGATATTGCCAATTATCGTACTTGCTTAAGTTATTAATCCCGATGCCTATATTTAAAAAAATTGTTATTCCAAAAAATAATTCTGTTCGTATGATTTTTGATGGAGTTCCTGATGGATTTGAAGCCTTTGCGCTTGCGAAATTAAGTTCAGAAATTGCACAAGGTAAACCGTTCATCTATGTTGTCCGCGACGGAACAAAAATTGTTCATTTACAACAAGTTTTAAATTTTATTGAGCCCAATTTACCCATACTTCAATTTCCTGCATGGGATTGTTTGCCTTATGATCGTGTGTCACCAGGAATTTCTGTTATGGCACGTCGATTATCAGCATTGGCACACATAGCAAATTTACGTAAAGATCCGCATCCTGCAATTATATTAACAACAGCAAATGCGATTATGCAAAAGTTACCTCCTCGTGAAATGATAGAAGCTCAGCTTATTCACGCACGTGTTGGCCAGCGCAATAACATGGGAAATCTTATTCAGTTTTTAGAAACCAATGGTTTTGAACGCGTTACGGTTGTCCGTGATGTTGGTGAGTTTGCTGTAAGAGGAGGAATACTTGATATCTTTTCTCCCATGGATGTTGAACCTTTACGTCTTGATTTTTTTGGAGATACCCTAGAAAGTATCCGCATATTTGATCCAGAAAGTCAAAGGACAACAGGCCAAAAAACTGAACTTTTATTACAGGCAATGAGTGAGGTTGTTCTCACACCAGAACGCATAAGCCGTTTTAAGAGCAATTATACCCGTACATTTGGTTTATCACAAAAAAATAACATGCTTTATGAAGCAATTGCTCAAGGTCGGCGTTTTGCCGGTATGGAACATTGGCTTCCATTTTTTTATGAAAACCTTGATAGTTTTTTTGACCATTGTGGCAACTTACCGATAGTTTTTGAGCATCTCATAGAAGAAGCCTTCATTGAACGCTATCGTCTTATTGAGGACTATTATAACGCGCGCAAAGAGCGCGAAAATGATGAAAAAAATTCTACTTCTTATCATCCAATAGATCCTAGTCTTTTTTATTTAACGCCAGAGCGTGTTTTGGAAAGTGTGCAACAATCTTCACAGCGTATTGATTTTTCGCCTTTTAATATTCCACAAAGTTCGGAAAAAACTGTTATTCACACCAATGTTAAACAGGGATATGATTTTGTAAAAGAGCGTAATGCGCAGGAAAAAAATGTTTTTTCAAGTGTTATTGATCATATCGCATCTTTACGCACTGCTGGTAAAAAAGTGCTTTTAGCGTGTTGGAGTGAAGGATCTCTCAATCGTTTGTTACAAGTTCTCGATGAGCATGGATTGAAAAAAATAGATGTTGCAAAATCCTTGCAAACTGTCAAAGCAACACCACGAGATCGCATATTAGCAGCTGTTATCATGATAGAACATGGTTTTGAGGCTGAAGATTTGGCTGTTATAGCAGAGCAAGATATCCTTGGCGATCGTTTTATAAGATCGCCAAAGCGGCGTAAAAATAATACAAATTTTATTTCTGAAATTTCTGCTTTAAATTCTGGTGATATTATTGTGCATATCGACCACGGTATTGGCCAATTTGTTGGTCTTAAAACCATCAAAACCACTGGAATTTTACGAGATTGCCTTGAAATTAGATATGCTGGAGGTGATTTACTCTTTTTACCTGTTGAAAATATTGAGCTTCTCTCACGTTATGGCTCAGAAGGAACAGAGGTAACTTTAGATAAATTAGGGGGTGTTGCTTGGCAAGCACGTAAAGCTCGGCTTAAAAAACATTTATTGGAAATGGCAGGGCAATTAATTCGTATAGCTGCAGAACGTATAACTCGTGCTGCGCCTGCTTTACTTCCACCAGTTGGACCATTTGATGAGTTTGTTGCTTGCTTTCCCTATGAAGAAACGGAAGATCAAATGAATGCAATTGATGCTGTTTTAGACGATTTAGCCTCAGGAAAGCCTATGGATCGCTTGATATGCGGTGATGTTGGTTTTGGAAAAACCGAAGTAGCCATTCGAAGTGCTTTTGTCGCAGCATTAAATGGATATCAGGTTGCTGTTGTTGTACCGACAACTTTGCTTTCACGTCAACATTACAAGACATTTATTTCGCGGTTTCAAGGATTACCGGTTAAAATTGGACATGCTTCAAGGCTTGTAAAAGCAAAAGAACTTGCACAAGTAAAAAAAGGTGTTTCAGATGGTACAATCGATATTGTCATTGGAACCCATGCATTGTTAAGTGGTGCAGTTAATTTTTTACGATTAGGCCTTCTCATCATTGATGAGGAGCAGCATTTTGGTGTCAAACACAAAGAGCGTTTAAAAGAGCTTAAAAGTGATATTCATGTTCTCACACTTTCAGCAACTCCCATACCACGCACTTTAGGGTTAGCATTATCGGGTGTACGTGAACTTTCATTGATAACAACGCCCCCCATTGATAGAATGGCCGTTCGTACTTTTATTTCACCCTTTGATGCACTTGTTATACGAGAGACCCTGCTTCGAGAATATTATCGTGGCGGACAAAGTTTCTATATTTGTCCTCGTATTTCTGATCTGACTTTTGTAGAAGAATATCTCAAAACACATGTGCCAGAACTGAAATTCGTTGTGGCTCATGGACAAATGCCGGCTGGACAACTTGATGATATCATGAATGCATTTTATGATGGGCAATATGATGTTTTGCTATCAACAACCATTATTGAATCTGGTCTTGATATTCCAACAGCCAATACCCTAATTGTGCATCGCGCTGAGATGTTTGGTCTTTCTGCACTCTATCAGTTACGAGGGAGGGTAGGGCGCTCAAAACAACGTGCTTATGCACTCTTTACATTTCCTGCTGGTAAAGTTTTAACAGCTGCTGCTGATCGTCGTCTTAAAGTTTTACAATCTCTTGACACCTTGGGGGCTGGTTTTCAATTGGCAAGCCATGACATGGATATCCGTGGTTCAGGCAATTTTTTAGGTGAAGAGCAATCGGGGCATATTAAAGAAGTTGGATTTGAACTCTATCAAAAAATGCTTGAAGAAGCTGTTGCTGAATTAAAAGATGGAGAGCTAAATGAAGATAAGCAATGGTCTCCTCAAATTTCACTTGGTACAACAGTGATGATACCAGAAAGTTTCGTGCCTGACTTGCCATTACGTATGGGGCTTTATCGTCGTTTAACAGAACTTGATGATTTAGAACAAATTGATGAATTTGCAGCGGAGTTAATTGATCGCTTTGGTCCTTTACCGCTTGAAGTTCAACACCTTCTTAAAGTCTTTTATATCAAAACATTGTGTCGAAAAGCGCATGTAGAAAAATTGGATACTGGACCAAAGGGGATTGTTATACAGTTTCGCAATAATTATTTTGCAAATAGTGTTGCTCTTGTTCAGTGGGTTGGAAAACAAGGTTCGATGGCAAAAATTCGACCAGATCAAAGTATCGCTCTTATTCGTGATTGGTCCACAGCGGATGAAAGGCTTGTTGGAGCAGCGAATATTATGACACAGCTTGTCGAAATGGCAGAACAACATTCTGGTTAAAAACTTCTTTGTTGTTTCAGAATTGTTACTCGTTTTTATAAAATTATTATATAAAAACAAATAGTTATTAATTTTTTATAAGAATAAAATTTAAGTTTATAATAAAAGAACTTCTTACATATTCATTTTGCGTTCTTCATCATAAGACATATTGATATAATGAAGAAAATAGCTTAGACGGTGTAACCGCAATAAATAGAACGTGCATATAAGTATCTTCTCTAAAAAGCAAAAACTTAAGCCAAGATAACATGCTTTCTTCATTACAAAAGTTACTAACGATAGTTTTTACTCCCTGTAATATATGGCATAAAAACGCTCACGCTGATTTATCTTCTAAGGAACAATACCAACATTAAAAAACAAAAGAAAGAATACTAAAGATAGCATATAATTTATTGAAGATAAGTATTTATCATTTAGATATTTTGGGAAAAAATTTTCTAAAGCAGAATACTATAAGCGTTTGCAGGAACGAAATAAGTTTTTAAAAGAACTGAAAAATCTGAAGAATAAATATTATAATCTTGGTTCAAAATTACAGGATCTATTTGAAAAAATAAAAATTTATCTCTAGGGTAGATATAGCGAGAGAGTACGAAGTAGGAGAATACGAAGAAAAGCTGAATTATTTAATAAATGGAAAATTATCCTCATATTTATTATTAGTTGCAAAGTTTTAGTGGATATATTGCAGAGTGATATAGGTGCTATTTTACGCAAAGATTTTGATTGGAAAGATAAAGATTTTTATTGAGTAAAAGACGCAATTAATTCGATAAGCCCCAGTTTCTAGCAATATAAAAGAATTGCTAACAGAAGGCTCTTAATAGCTATGAAAAACAAACATTTGATGATGTAAAAGATAAATTATTATTATAAATTAATATGTTGTTATATTTTAAGGAAGTTTATTATAAATAAAATATTTTCAACAGTTATAAATTTTCTCTCTAAGAAAATATGTTTTTTAATTAAGAAAAAAGCACTTCTTTAGTAGCGTATTTTTAAATTAAACTTTTTGGTTAGGAGCTGTAAAATATAAAACTTTTATTACAAAAATGTATCGCCATTGTTTTGTAAACAAGGGCAGAAAATTGTCCATTAGGAAAAAGTTCTCTTACAATTATGCAGAAATTTTAGACAATCAGTGGTTTTAATTTATGAAATGTTTCAATAATACAGTAAATGATTTTATTTTTTCGTATCATACGAATCACATAAGGAAAAAAGTAAAATTTATCTGATATTTCGGAGCTTCATGCATTACAACAGCTGTTGCTAAGGCTCCACGAACTTAACATGAAGAGTAACAAATGTAAAAAGTTTAATTAGTAAGATTTTTAGAGTAGCATAGGAGTTTATTCTAATTAATATTGCAATATTGATTCGTTTGTGTAATCTTAGCTTAAATGCACAGAGGTGTTTTATGGATAGATTGCATCAAACACCAATATGATAAAGAGGGGAATTATATGGGTGTATAAAAATTAGAATAGCTCGTCGTATTTTTTCTCTAAATTTGACTTTTTTTTTTATATTGAAGTAAAAATAGTAAAATTAAGTGTTATTTCATTATAATTTAATAAATTTAAGTTGGAATTATATTTAATATTTTTTTGAAGTTACTTAAGAGCGCGTTGAAAGGATTAACTTAATCATGTCGCATAAAAATGTTTATTCTGCTGTTTCAGTATTAGTTGGAGCCGCTGCCCTTTTTCTTATAGCTGGTATTTCTGCAAATGCGCAAACTTTATCACAAGGTTGGTACAAAGTTTGCAGTAAGCAGCATGATGTTGATATTTGCAATACAATGAATACTGTATTATCGAATACGGGACAACCTTTGACGGCTTTTAATCTTGTTGAAATAAAAGGGAAGCAAAATGAAAAACGTATAGGTATTCAAGTACCTACAGGTCGTTTTTTGCCAGAAGGTGTTCACATTAAAATTGGTGACGACTTCTCTAAAAAAATTCCTTATATTATTTGTAATGGACCAAGTTGTATTGCCAATGATGTCTTAGATGATAAGCTTATAGCAGCTATGAAAAGTGGTACAAAAATGGTTGTAACCACAGTTAATTTCCGTGGTTCAGCTAATCCTATTGAATTTTCTCTTAATGGGTTTACAGCAGCCTATACCGGTCCTGGTATGGAGGAAAAAGATTTCCAACAAGAACAAATAAAGATGCAGCAAGCCATTCAATCAAAGCAAAAAGAAATTGAAGATCGTATGCGGGCTGAGCAAGAAAAAGCAAAGCAAAATTGATAAACCCACACCATAGAATTGGTTGAAACGTTTTCTATAATTTTTTATTTAAACCGCCACAGTTTTCTGTGGCGGTTTTTTTTAAATCTTTAATTTTTCGAAAGAATTCTACGTTTCCACCAACCAATACGTTCAGTTTTGGAAGAATTGTTAGGCGTTGATGAAACAACAACGGGTTGATTAATTGTTTCTTCAATTTTGGAAGGAGAAGTTTGGACAACTTCCTCCATCTCGATTATAGTTTCTTTCTCTAATATTTTTTGTATTTGCGTTGTCTCTTTAGAAGATGATTTTTTACGTGTTCCACGTGTTGACTTTTTACTATTTTCAAGAGTTTTATCTTCTACTTTATGAATAGATTTGTCTGCTTTTTTTGTTTTAGCTTTACGTACTGAACTAGTTTTAGGTTTTTCTTCAAGAGATTTTTGTTCTACGACATTTTGATCATTCTCTAAAGAAAGTTGATTTTCTACTACTTTTGAAGAACGTTTTTTAGGTTTAATACTTGTATCAATTTTTTTAGATTCACCCTGTTGTTGTATATCTAGAGCTTGCGTATTATTTTTTGTTTCTTCAAGTTCAAAAGATTTAGCAGGTGAAACACGATGTTTGCGGTGTGCTGCTTTAATTTCTGCTAAAGCCTGCTTAGCAAAATCTCCCACTGGTTCTGCGTAAGGAATGCGAATCTGATGAAAATTATTATCTTGATTGCGTCGACCACCACGACGTCCTCGACGACGTCCTCGACGATAAGAATCATCACTCAAGGTATCTTCTTTTTTATGAACGTTGGAAAGAGAATGATCAGTAATTTCATCGTGACGATTTTTGCGCCGACGCTTTTGGTTTGTTTCAATGGGAGAAGGATTTTCAATAGATTCACTTTCTATGAAAACAGAATCTTCAATTTCTTGCTTATTAACATCTTCCAATGAAGATCGAGAAATTCTCTCTGCTATTGAGCCTTTAGAAATAACAAGATGTTGCGTTCCAATACTATCATCTGCTTCAATACTAATATTAAGCTTAAAGCGAGTTTCTAAATTAACAAGAATGTTGCGTTTATGATTTAATACATAAAGCGCTGTTGCTACAGGTGTGCGTACGATAATATTATATTGCGAATTATGAAGAAGATATTCTTCAATTGAGCGCATGACATGTAATGCAATTGATGATTCAGAACGTATATTTCCTGTTCCTGCGCAATGCGGGCAGGGCTGTGTTGTACTTTCTAAAACCGATATGCGAATACGTTGACGACTCATTTCTAAAAGGCCGAAGTGTGAAATATGACCTACTTGAATACGAGCACGATCATTTTTTAAACAATCTTTTAATTTTTTTTCGATCAGCTTTACATTGCGTTCTTCAAGCATATCAATAAAATCAATCACAATTAAACCAGCAAGGTCACGCAAGCGTAATTGACGCGCTACTTCTTCAGCAGCTTCAAGGTTAGTTTGTAAAGCTGTCTTTTCGACAGAGAATTCTTTCGTAGAGCGGCCAGAATTCACGTCAATAGCAACGAGTGCTTCTGTTTGATTAATAACAAGATAACCACCAGATTTTAAAGAAACCTGTGGTTGCAACATTTTATCAAGTTGAATTTCAATATTATTTCTTGCAAAAATGGGTGTAGGATCACGGTAAGGTTGCACAACTTTTGCATGACTTGGCATGAGCATACGCATAAAGTCTTTCGCTTCACGATATCCTTGCTCTCCAGAGACAAGAATTTCACTAATGTTCTTATTGTAAAGATCTCGTATAGAACGCTTGATGAGATTACTTTCTTCATGGACAAGGCATGGCGCCGTTGACTCGAGTGTCAAAGTGCGAATAGTATCCCATAACCGCATAAGATATTCATAATCACGTTTAATTTCAGCTTTTGTTCTATTGGCACCAGCTGTTCGTAAGATAACGCCCATACCTTTTGGAACGGCTAATTCTTTTACGATTTCTTTAAGACGCTTACGGTCTTGTACGTTCGTAATTTTTCGTGAAATACCACCACCACGTGCTGTGTTGGGCATTAGAACAGAATAACGACCTGCTAAAGACAGATATGTTGTAAGGGCAGCACCTTTATTACCACGCTCTTCTTTGATGACTTGTACCAACAAAATTTGACGTCGTTTAATGACTTCTTGAATTTTATACTGGCGCCCTTGTTTTCTTTGATAAATTGGGAGCTCTTCACGGATGTCCTCAGCACCAACCATTTCGATCTCATCATAAGAGATATCGGTATTTAATGCTTCTTCTGTATTATCAATTATTGTTGATTCAGATGTGATATCATTTTCAATATCGGCTGCTATGACATTGTTTTTTCCATTTTTTTTTGTTCTTCTGGAGCGTTTTTTATTTTTAGTTGCTTCTTCCGTAAAGGAATCTACAGAATTTTCTCCTACAGCTGCTTTTTCCTCTTCTTCAAGAAGAGCAAGGCGATCAGCAATAGGAATTTGATAATAATCAGGATGAATTTCAGAAAATGTTAAAAAACCATGTCGGTTTCCACCATATTCAACAAAAGCTGCTTGGAGAGACGGTTCTACACGCGTAATACGTGCGAGATAAATATTCCCCTTGAGCTGTTTTCTATGTTCTGATTCAAAATCAAGTTCTTCAATTTTGTTGCCGTGAACAACAACAACACGTGTTTCCTCCGGATGGGAGGCATCTATAAGCATTTTGTTTGACATAAGCTAATATCCTGAAGGCGACATGCACAATTTTATTCAAACGAACGCTATAACTATTCGTAAATATAAAAGGCTGTCTGCCATAAAAGGGAGATACCAGAAAAACAGGACGGAACACCACGTGCAAAGGCATGACTGCATTTACACCATTTCTCATCATTATCTCCATCTGTTTTTTATGACTCATATTTCTTAAAAGTCTCCGGTAAAATAATCTTTAAAACAGTTCGGATATCCGAACCAACGAATCTTAAGTAATGCAATCCTAATGTTATAACATAGAATTTTTTCATCCATAAACAAAGTCTCAATGCATAATAGGCAAAAAACCTCTAAAGACAACTTAATATGAGTTACAGATAATTTAGATGACTATTATCAGCTAGGAAGCATAAATATTCTTTTATGTTGATATCATGCGTTTGGCAAGTAACAATGTAAATCATGTATAATGATAATGTCTTTAATGACCTTAATTTCGTTTTTGGGTGTTTATTTAGCTTTTATTGAAAAATAGAGAATAAATTGGTGTATCGTTTTTATATAACCAAGATAAGTTATTCAAATGTAATGTAGAGTATTTTGCTTATGATAAGAGTTTTCTTTACCAAAAAGCTGAAAATAGCTTATGGGAATGTTATTGTGCTTGTCACATACTTTTTATTATTATTTTTGCTATTCCAAACCAGTGTTCAAGCCGCAGATCCTCTGAAACTTATTAATTTTCGAACCATTGGTGATAGTGTTCATACGCGTATTATTGCGGTTTTCAATTCAAAACCAAATGTTCGTTTACAGATTTTGGACAGGCCAGCACGGTTGGTGATCAATTTACCTACAATTGACTTTTCGATGCAAAATACGCCTTTAAAGAAACAGAATACATTATCCGTTATGCTTTCAGATGTGCGTTATGCTTTTTCTGACATGCAGACTTCACGCATTATTTTGACAAGTAAAACGGCCTTTGTAATTGAAAAAAGTGTCGTAAAAAAATTAAATAATGGTTTATGGCAGTTGCTGATTGATATTCGTAAAACTACACTAGAAAAATTTGATGAAATATTAAAAAAACAGCAAAAAACCAATTTTGATACAAAAACGCAGTTAATGCCAGCATATAATTTCCGTGTTGTTCTTGATCCTGGTCATGGTGGTATTGATGGCGGTGCACGGGGTGTTACTGGAATTTTAGAAAAAGATGTGACTTTAGACTTTGCGCGTGCATTGCGAGACGAATTACAAAAGGATTCTCATATTACTGTTGCTTTAACACGAGATTCCAATATTTTTTTAAGACTAAGTGAAAGAGTTAAAAAAGCGCAAGAGTTCGATGCTGATCTTTTTATATCTATTCACGCAGATACGATTGATCTACATTCTCTTCGCGGTGCCACAGTGTACACCATATCAGACAAAGCCTCTGATGCCATTGCAAAATCTTTAGCTGAAAATGAAAATAAAGTTGATTTGCTGGATGGTTTACCTGCAGATGAAACGCTTGAAGTTACAGATATATTGATGGATCTTACACGACGTGAAACACATACATTTTCGGTTAATTTTGCAAATAGTGTTATTTCAAGTTTATCAAAGAATCATATTAACTTGATTAATAATCCACATCGGTATGCTAATTTTCAAGTTTTAAGAGCTTCAGATATACCCTCCGTCTTGATAGAGATAGGTTATTTATCCAATAAAGAGGACGAAAAGTTATTAAATGATCCTCATTGGAGAAAACAAATGGCAGCCTCTATTGCTCATTCTATTCGTCAATTTGCTCATTATAGGCAGAAAATGATACAGCCTCTTTAAATTTGTGAGAAAATAGAGTATCAATATGGGGTTCTAGTATACCCTAGTATAAATAAAAGATAGAAAACAATTTCTCTTGATCTCAATCTTGTGGTGATATCCGCTTGGTGTGTTTGAGGTAACGTATTTTTTCTTTGATTAATTCTTAAGAAAGCGATAGCCGTTTTTATGATGATTTTTTTAAGATATCTTCTTCGTTTTTTTGTTGCTATTGGACTTTGTGGAGCAATAACGTGGGGTGTTGTGACCAGTGGTCAAGCAAATGCACTCCCTGATTATGAAGTTCTTTCACTTTATGAACCGCCGGTAATGACCCGCGTTCATGCTTCTGATGGCCGTCTTATGGCAGAGTTTGCAACAAAACATCGCCTCTATTTACCGATTCAATCAATACCAAAGCTTGTTATAAATGCTTTTATTTCGGCTGAAGACAAAAACTTTTATCATCATTTTGGTTTAGATCCCGAAGGACTTTCTCGAGCTTTGATCAATAATATTCGTAATATTGGTTCTGGAAGACGTCCAGAGGGTGCATCAACTATAACGCAACAAGTCGCTAAAAACTTTCTTTTAAGTTCAGAAACAACGTTAGAGCGTAAATTTAAGGAAGCTATTTTAGCAATGCGTATTGAGAAAACTTATTCAAAGGATCATATTCTCGAACTTTATCTCAATGAAATTTATCTGGGTCGTGGTACTTATGGTATAGCAGCTGCTTCTTTGACCTATTTCAATAAATCCGTCAATGATCTGACGCTAGAACAATGTGCTTATTTGGCTGCTCTTCCAAAAGGGCCAGCAAATTATGATCCATTTAAGAATACACAACGTGCTATTGATCGGCGCAATTGGGTTATAGATCGGATGATTGCAAATGGATATGTAACGCGTGAACAAGGTGAAAAAGCGAAAGCTAAACCTTTAGGAGCGACAATACGTGGGAGTGATAGCTATGTTTTTGCAGCTGATTATTTTACTGAAGAAGTGCGACGTCGTTTAATACATCGCTATGGGGCTAAGACACTTTATGAAGGTGGGCTTTCCATTCGTACAACGCTTGATCCGCATTTACAACTTATTGCGCGACGTGCTTTGCACGCTGGATTAATTAAATTTGATCATTTGCAAGGATGGCGTGGAGCTTATGCGCATATCGATGAAAAAGGTGATTGGGGGATAGAACTTGCAAATATCACGGGGCTCAGTGATGTTCCTGAATGGCGTTTAGCTGTTGTTCTTTCTACTAATCCCAATAAAGTAGAGATTGGTTTACAGCCACAGCGTGAAGCTTCGGGTATATTATCAAAAAAACGGGAAATTGCTGTTTTATCTGAATCTGATTCAAAATGGGCCCTCCATGTTGTAAAAGAAAACGGTTATCGAAAAACTGTTCAGAACTTATCTCATGTTCTGCAAGTTGGAGATGTGATTTTTGTTGAAAAACTATCCAATGCAAACAACACTTATCGTTTACAACAAATTCCAAAGGTTGAAGGTGCGATTGTTGCTATGGAACCTCATACAGGGCGCGTTCTTGCTATGGTGGGAGGATTTTCTTTTGCTGCATCTGAATTCAATCGTGCAACCCAAGCTTATCGCCAACCGGGGTCTGCTTTTAAGCCTTTTGTTTATGCAGCAGCCCTTGATAACGGGTATACACCAGCATCTGTTGTTTTAGATGGCCCCATTGAAGTTCGTCAATATAATGGTGAAGTTTGGCAACCCAAAAATTATGGTGGTACCTTTGCAGGACCTTCAACGTTGCGTTATGGTATTGAGCGTTCTCGTAATCTTATGACAATACGGCTTGCCAATGATATGGGAATGCCTCTTGTCGCTGAATATGCAGAACGCTTTGGCATAGTGGACAAATTGCAGCCTTATCTTCCCATGGCTTTAGGGGCTGGTGAAACAACAGTATTACGAATGGTTACAGCTTATTCAGTTATTGCCAATGGGGGGCGCTCTATTAAGCCTTCTCTGATAGACAGAATTCAAGATCGTTATGGAAAGACAATTTATCGTCATGATGATCGTATTTGTGAAAATTGTAATACGCCTTCATGGAATAATCAACGTGAACCCACATTGATTGATGAAAGAGATCAAGTTCTTGACCCTATGACGGCTTATCAAATTACCTCGATGATGGAAGGGGTTGTTCAGCGTGGTACTGCAGCACGTTTACGTTATCTTAATCGACATATTGCGGCTAAAACAGGAACAACCAATGACTCTAAGGATGTCTGGTTTATGGGATTTACTCCTGACATTGTCGTTGGTATTTTTGTCGGTTATGATCAACCAGCTCCGTTAGGATATAATGGAACAGGAAGTTCATTAGCTGCACCTATTTTTGGTGATTTTATGGCAGATGCTCTTAAAGGAAAGCCAGATGTTCCCTTTAAGATGCCAAAGGGCATGATTTTAATGCCAATTAATCGGAAAACAGGAATGCTTGCCGAAAGAGGAGATCAAGATGTTATTATAGAAGCATTTAAACCAGGGACTGGTCCTGCTGATATATATCAAGTTATTGGGAGTACAAATTCTTTTCAAGAAGGTGTTCCTGCAGTAACTACTTCTCCACAAGTCAATAAAGCCCTTGAAAGTGGGACAGGTGGGCTGTATTAATCAACAAAATCTCCTTTCGCCATGAGTCTATAGTTTTTATTTTTTTACAGTGTCGGTCCTGTAAATAGAATGATAAGTCCGTGCTATTTCCTCACAGCAGCTATCAGATTTGTATAAAATTCTAGAGACATAACCAGAAAGAGTGTTAAAAAATACGGTGTTAAATTATGCGAGCAGAAATAGAAACATTAGTTGATGAAATCCAGAAAGCAATTCAATTGCTAAGGGGGCATCTTTGACTGGGATCAATCACTAAAGCGTCTCGAATATCTTAATCAAAAAGCGGAAGATCCGTCATTATGGGATGATGCACAACAAGCACAGGATATGATGCGTGAGCGTCAACGTCTTGATGATTCAATCAATGGTCTTTTATCATTTACAAAAACACTTGAAGAATGCATTGAGCTTATCGCGATGGGCGAAGAAGAAAGTGATGTTGAAATTATCGCTGACGCAGAAAATTCAATACGTAATCTTAAAAATGAGATAGATAAAAGGCAAATTGATGTACTTCTTTCAGGAGAGGCGGATCCGAATGATACCTATTTAGAAGTTCATGCTGGAGCAGGGGGAACAGAAAGCCAAGATTGGGCTTCTATGCTCTTACGTATGTATATGCGCTGGGCTGAGCAGCATGACATGAAGGTTGAAATTTTAGAAATTCATGATGGAGAAGAAGCAGGAATAAAGTCAGCAACTATTCTTGTAAAAGGGCATAATGCTTATGGAATGTTAAAAACAGAATCAGGCGTTCATCGCTTGGTTCGGATTTCTCCATTTGATTCGAATGCAAAGCGCCATACCTCTTTTGCAAGTATTTGGGTTTATCCAGTTATTGATGACAATATTGAAGTTGATGTTTCAGAGGCAGATGTGCGTATTGATACATATCGTGCATCAGGAGCAGGAGGACAACATGTTAACACGACAGATTCCGCTGTTCGCATCACACATATAAAAACGGGTATTGTTGTTCAATGTCAAACAGAGCGTTCTCAACATAAAAATCGCGCTACGGCTTGGTCGATGTTGCGTGCACGGCTTTATGAAGAAGAGCTTAAAAAAAGAGAAGAAGAAACCAATGCTGCTGAATCTTCTAAAACAGAAATCGGATGGGGACATCAAATTAGATCTTATGTTCTTCAACCCTATCAGCTTGTCAAAGATTTGCGTACAGGGATTGAAAATACGGATCCACAATCCGTACTGAATGGTAATTTAGATGCATTTATAGAGGCAGCACTCGCACGGCGCATTTATGGACAAGACAAAGAAATTGAGGATATTCGTTAATTATATATCCTTCCTTCAAGCTATGTAGATTTTTTTCTTAAGTTGTTTGTTTTATTGATGTTGTGATATTACGATATTCTTGATACTTTAAAGGTTCAAAGAGGGATTTTCTTGTTCCTTTCTTCAATTTTTTCTCACACACCAATCCTGCTTATGATATTGCAAGTGATAGAAAGCTGAAATAAGAAAAATTTGCGATATTCGGAGGACTAATATAAATATAAAACAATTCATTATCCTTATAAATCAATATATTGTAAAAATTGAATCCGTTGAAAAACTAAAATCAATTCGGGGGATGACTTTTGCTTTTTAAGGTAAATCAAACACTCAATTTATAAGTTACCGTTATGATGTAAAAGTGTTGCAGTAGCTAAAACATTTTCAGCATGCCCAGATACGCTTACTTTGCGCCATTCTTCTGCTATTATTCCATTTGCATCAATTAAAAAAGTGCTCCGTTCAACGCCCATATATTTGCGTCCATACATGCTTTTCTCAACCCAAACACCATAAGCTTCGAGGGTTGTTTTTTCTTCATCAGAAACCAAGATGACATCAAGTTCATATTTTACTTTAAATTTATCATGTTTTTTTACATTATCTGGAGAGATTCCAATAACAGCAACACCGATTTCATCAAATTTCATCTTTAATTTTGTGAAATCAAGTGCTTCGTTTGTGCAACCGCTGGTGTCATCTTTTGGATAAAAATATAAAACAACAGGTTTTCCTTTAAAGTCAGAAAGACATACTGTCTCTCCTCCATCGCGAGGCAAATTAAAATCAGGAGCAAGAGCACCTTTCATTGATCTTGTCATTGTTTTCATCTTTCTTGTGTAATAAGTATAAGATATCAAAGTACACAGAAGAAAAGAACTATTCAACTCTCTAGAATATTATTATTTTGAAGAGACCTTTATTTTCTTAACAAAACTCGCTCTATCACAACGATTGGATTGAAAGAACAAGATCGGCGTGAACAACATAAACAAAACAACAAAAGATTATACTGGTTTTATCACAACATGTTTTTTCTTACCGAAAGAAAGCTTAATGATTCCTTCTGCACTGACATCCCCTTCAATAATAAGATGTGTTTCATCCTCAATAATTTGATCATTTACACGGACACCTCCACCTTGAACGTGTCGGCGTGCCTCACTATTAGATTTAGCGAGTCCTGCTTGTACTAAAAGGGTGAGCAATCCAACACCTTTTTTTAATTCTGAGGCATTAATTTCAACAGTTGGAAGATTTTCTCCCAAAGTTTTTTCTTCAAACGTTTTGCGAGCAGTTTCTGCTGCAGCATTGGCGAGAGCACGTCCATGCAACATTGCTGTAACTTCTGTTGCAAGAATTTTTTTTGCTTCGTTAATTTCTGTCCCTTGTAATACAGAAAGTTTAAGAATCTCATCCATTGGCAATGGGGTATAGAGCTTTAGAAATCGTATTACATCAGCATCTTCTGTATTGCGCCAATATTGCCAAAATTGATAAGGTGAAAGCATATCCGCATTCAGCCATACAGCTCCATTCAATGATTTACCCATTTTGGCACCGGAAGAGGTTGTCAGTAATGGTGATGTTAACGCATATAATTGTGGTGTTCCTAAACGATGCCCTAATTCGATTCCGTTAATAATGTTACCCCATTGATCAGAGCCCCCCATTTGCATACGCAACCCATAACGTTTATAAAGTTCAACAAAGTCATAAGCTTGCAGAATCATATAATTAAACTCTAAGAATGACAAAGAGTGCTCACGCTCAAGTCTCAGTCTGACAGAATCAAATGATAACATACGGTTGACAGAAAAATGTTTTCCTACATCACGCAAAAATTCTAAGTAGTTTAAATTGCATAACCATTCAGCATTATTCACAATACAAGCATCAGTTTCTCGGTCACCGAATGTCAAATAGTTAGCAAATACCTTTTTAATACCATCAATATTTGCAGCAATATCATCTTGTGTCAGAAGACGTCGCGCTTCATCTTTGAAGGAAGGATCACCGATCAATCCGGTTCCTCCGCCCATTAAAGCAATGGGGCGATGACCAGTTTTTTGTAACCAATAAAGCATCATAATCTGAAGAAGACTTCCAGCATGTAAACTCGATGCTGTTGGATCAAATCCAGTATAAGCGCTTACGGTTTCTTTTGAAAAAAGATCATCTAAGCCTTTTTCATCTGAAATTTGGTGGATAAAACCACGTTCGCTCATAATGTGTAAAAAATCAGATTTAAAGGCAAACACAGATTCAATTTCCTAATTTAAGAGTGCATTCATTTCATATAATAAGTGATTATATAACGGAGCGTTATCTATCATAACTGATGCACACATCACAAGAAAAAGAGACATATTGATAATATAAAGATAACAATACAGGTATTATTTCCTTTTTACGCTAAAAAGAGAGACCTCTCAGTGAGAGAAAAAAGGCATTTTGTTATTCTCATTTCTATCCTGAAATAAAATTTAGAAAAGTTTTAAGTACGGACTAAAAAAATTACTTTCTTATGATCGGAGACGACTTTTGCTGATTTTTATAAATCTATCGTGTTTTCCTAAGTTAGTGAAAGTATTTCAGGAGGAGGAGCGAGAAATTCATTGGTGATATGGTTATCCAAATAGTGGGCACATCGTTCAATAAGTTCTTCATGACATCCACTGAAAAAGTGATTAGCCTCTTCCAATATTTCTTGTGTGATGATGATTCCTTTTTGTGTTTTCAATTTATCGACAAGTATTTGAACATCTTTTGGGGGGGCAACTTTATCGATACCGCCATGAATGATAAGTCCAGAGGAGGGACAAGGCGCAAGAAATGAAAAGTCATAAACATTAGGCTGAGGGGCAACAGAGATAAATCCCTCAATTTCCGGTCGGCGCATTAAAAGCTGCATACCAATCCATGCTCCAAATGAATATCCTGCTACCCAACAATTTTTAGAGTCTGGATGTTGTGTTTGCACCCAATCGAGAGCAGCAGCAGCATCTGAAAGTTCTCCTATTCCATAATCAAATTCACCCTGACTACGACCAATACCACGAAAGTTAAAACGTAAAGTTGTAAAGCCACGTTGTTGGAACATATAAAAGAGGTCATAGACAATTTTATGATTCATAGTTCCACCAAATTGGGGATGAGGATGCAAAATGATCGCAATGGGTGCATTTTTTTGTTGTGAAGGTTGATAACGCCCTTCGAGCCGACCCGCGGGACCGTTAAAAATAATTTCTGGCATAAAATGCTCCTTAAATGCAATAAAAGGCTCTCATTGACCTTGGTCGACTTTTACCATAGAATCTCTTAAATAATCATTAGATATTCTTTTTTTAGTGCACTTTTCAAGAAAATTGCGCTATTTTTTTAATCAATTCATAAGATTAATGATTGCGATGTAAAATGGTTATAAAACGCCGATATTTTGATCATAACGCAACAACACCGCTCAAAAAAGTGGCACGGATGGCGTTACTGGAATCTTTAGAGATATTTGGTAATCCATCATCGGTTCATAAGGAAGGGCGTGCGGCTAAAACCTTGTTGCAAAAGGCTCGTCGGCAAATCGCTGAAAATCTTAAAACAGATCCAGATCACGTGGTATTTACCTCTGGTGCGAGTGAAGCAGCAATGACTTTGCTAACGCCCTTTTACAATATGGGGAATGCAAAAGTTCAATTTTCTCGTCTTTACCTTGGAGCAACTGAACATCCCTCTGTGGCAGAGGGAGGGCGTTTTTCTAAAGAATTGATAAGCGTCATTGCTGTTAATCAAGATGGGCTCATACAACAAGATAAATTAATAGCACTCTTAACGGTTCACGATAAAACAAAAGGTTTACCTCTTGTTGCTATTCAAGCTGCAAATAGTGAAACGGGTGTTATTCAACCGTTAACAGAAATCGCCGCTATTGTTCGGGATTTAGGAGGCACTCTTATTGTTGATTTGACACAATATGTCGATAAGAATTTCGTGGATATTAATCAGTTAGGAGGAGATTTTTTTATACTGTCTGCACATAAAATTGGCGGTCCTAAAGGAATCGGTGCTTTTGTTTCATGTGGCAATCTTCTTATGCCACACCCTCTTATTATTGGAGGAGGACAAGAAAAAGGTCTCCGTGGAGGAACAGAAGCATTGCCTCTTATTGCTGCTTTTGGGGCAGCAATGGCTGATTGTTTCACACAGGAGGAAATAAAACAGTTAATATATTTACGCAATAAATTAGAAGATGGACTACAAAAAATAAGTAAAAATGTTGAAATTTTTGGCAAAAGAGTTCAACGTTTGCCAAATACAACTTACTTTACCGTGAAAAATATAAAAGCTGAAACGATGCAAATAGCTTTTGATTTAGAAGGGTTTTCTATATCATCTGGCTCTGCGTGTTCTTCGGGAAAAGTAAAACAGAGCAAAGTGTTGGAGGCAATGGGGTATCATGTTCCAAATGGTGCCATTCGCATTTCGCTAGGGCGGGACACAACTTCTGAGGATATTGATGATTTTCTATCGTTTTTTTCTCAAATTACAAGCAAGAAAAAAGGGTAAAATTTATCATCAGAAAGTTATAAAAATTAGAATTATTTTAAAAATAAGATAAGTTTGATTGAAATTTTTGCACTTTACCTATAGCCTAGGAAATAACTTGCTTACTTTAATCTTGGAAAAAACAAGACTTTTAGTTACCGGTTTTTGACGCCAAAAAATGGAGAAAATTTATGCCGGCAGTACAAGAAACAATACGCCAAGTACGTGAAATAGATGTTGACCAATATAAATATGGTTTTGAAACCAATATTGAAACAGATAAAGCTCCAAAAGGCTTAAATGAAGATATTATCAAATTCATTTCTGCTAAAAAACATGAGCCTGAATGGATGCTAACATGGCGCTTAAAAGCTTACCGCCGTTGGCTGACAATGCAAGAGCCTCATTGGGCGCGTCTTGAATATCCTAAAATTGATTTTCAGGAGCTTTATTATTATGCTGCTCCAAAAAATCATACAGGACCAAAATCTTTGGATGAAGTGGATCCTGAGTTATTAGCAATGTACGAAAAACTTGGCATTCCCCTTAAAGAACAAGAGATTTTGGCAGGAGTAAGAAAACAGTCTGATCCCTCTACTTTTGATGACAGTATGTCTGTATCGGGGCAGGTGGCTGTTGATGCAGTCTTTGATTCTGTTTCTGTTGTAACAACATTCAAAAAAGAGCTGGCACGTGCTGGTGTGATTTTTTGTTCTATTTCAGAGGCGATTATTGAACATTCTGAGCTTATTAAGGAATATTTAGGAACAGTTGTACCTATAAGTGATAATTATTATGCAGCCTTAAATGCAGCTGTCTTTACAGATGGTTCATTTGTTTATATTCCCAAAGGGGTTCGTTGTCCTATGGAGCTTTCAACTTATTTTAGGATTAATGAACGCAACACTGGCCAATTTGAACGAACATTGATTATCGCCGCTGAAGATTCCTATGTTTCTTATCTTGAAGGATGTACAGCACCCCAACGTGATGAAAACCAACTTCATGCTGCTGTTGTTGAGCTTATTGCCCTTAAAAATGCAGAGATTAAATATTCTACAGTACAAAACTGGTATCCTGGCGATAAAGATGGAAAGGGCGGTATTTATAATTTTGTGACGAAGCGTGGAGATTGTCGAGGTGATAACTCTAAAATTTCATGGACACAAGTTGAGACTGGTTCTGCGATTACTTGGAAATATCCATCCTGCTTACTCCGTGGTGATAATGCGCGTGGAGAATTTTATTCTATTGCTGTTGCAAATGGTCATCAACAAATTGATTCCGGTACAAAAATGATTCATTTGGGAAAAAATACATCCAGTCGTATTATTTCCAAAGGCATTTCCGCAGGTTTTTCAAATAACACTTATCGAGGACAAGTTACAGCACATCGAAAAGCACAAAATGCGCGTAATTTTACGCAATGTGATAGTTTGTTAATCGGGAATGATTGTGGTGCGCATACAGTTCCTTATATTGAAGCAAAAAATGCAACAGCTCAGTTTGAACATGAAGCCACAACATCAAAAATTTCTGATGACCAACTTTTTTATGTTATGCAGAGAGGAATTCCCGAAGAAGAAGCTATCGCATTAATTGTAAATGGTTTTGTAAAAGAGGTCATTCAAAAACTTCCCATGGAATTTGCTGTCGAAGCACAAAAGCTTATTGGTATCAGCCTTGAAGGTAGTGTTGGATAATTTATTGAATTAGATAAATAGAAGACTTGATGTAAAAAGGCTGTAACAGTAGCAAATCATGCTAAAAATGACCTCTATGGTAATTACAAAAGTAGATGGATGCTAAGGCAAAATAATATGCATTGGTATCTGAAAAACAGCCAAAACAGGATTAAATTATGTTAGAGATAAAAAATTTGCACGCCCGTATTGCTGGAACCGATACAGAAGTTATTCGTGGTTTAAACTTGACAGTTCAAGATGGAGAAGTTGCCGCTATCATGGGACAAAATGGAGCCGGAAAATCAACTTTGTCTTATTTGCTTGCTGGTCGTGATGATTATGAAATAACAGAAGGAGATATTCTCTATAATGGACAATCACTTTTAGAAATGGATCCAGCAGAACGTGCTGCATATGGTGTTTTTCTTGCATTTCAATATCCAATGGAAATACCAGGGGTAGCAACGATGGAATTTTTAAAAGTTGCGATGAATTCTCAACGCAAAGCACGCGGTGACAGAGAGCTTAAAATTCCTGAATTTATAAAATGTGTTAAGGAAGTTTCAGCCAAACTTGAAATAGATATGGATATGCTAAAGCGTCCATTAAATGTGGGTTTTTCAGGTGGAGAAAAAAAACGCGCTGAAATTTTACAAATGGCACTTCTTGAACCTAAACTTTGCATTTTAGATGAAACGGATTCTGGTTTAGACATTGATGCACTAAAAATTGTTGCAGATGGTGTTAATAAACTTCGGGATTCAAAACGTTCATTTTTGGTGATTACCCATTATCAACGGCTGCTTAATTATATCATTCCTGATACTGTACATGTTCTTTATAAAGGACAAATTATCAAAAGCGGAGATAAATCCTTAGCGATTTATTTAGAGCAAAATGGGTATGCTGATCTTATCAGGGAAGCAGTTTGAGGTTATTGAATATGAATACACAGCAAAACTTGTTAGCAATTGAAGAAAATATACTCAGTAATTTCAATCAGTATGTAAACGACTTACCTGGTGATAAAGCTATACGGGAAATTCGCAAGAAAGCTATTGAGCAGTTTCAAACGACACAGCTTCCTTCCCGTAAAATCGAAAGCTGGCATTATACCAATCTGCGTACCTTACTGAAGTCTATTAGCAATTTTTCAAAAGTTCAAAACAATCAATTGATTGATGCTTTGCTTTCAGAAAGTGCTGTTTTTTCTATAAACAATGGAAAAACATCAATAGAGTCAAAGGTAGATAACATTACAGTAAAACGCCTTTCAGACGCATTAAAAGATAATTCTGTACAGGTAAATCAAAACATTTCTGATGAGGATTTTATTGGACAGTTGAATACAGCTTTTGTTACAGATGGTTGGCTTTTTCACATCCCTGAAAATACAAAGTTAAATATTCCCATTGAATTACAAAATATACAAATGGGGGGACAATCTCATATTTTTTCGGATATAAAAGTTGATAAAAATAGTCAAGTTATATTTATTGAACATCAGGTTGGCAATGATAAAGATACCTTTGTCAGTTCAATATTTTCATTAAATATTGCTGCTGATAGTGATGTTACGTGGATTCTCATTCGCAATCGTGATTTTAATTCTACACAATTTGGTCGATTTTGTGCTGTTCTTGCTCAAAGAGCGAAGTTATCACTTTATGTCATTAATATAGGGAGCCAATTAAATCGCCAAGAAATCGATATTGAATTACAGGGAGAAGAATCTAATTTTCAATTACGTGTCATAAATTTATTATCAGGACAAACACATAGTGATCTTACAATGACTGTTCGTCATGTGGAAGAAAAGTCAACATCAACCGAAATTATACGCAATGTAGTTACAGATAAGGCTGTTGGTGTTTTCCAAGGAATAATACGTGTTTCTCAAAAAGCGCAAAAAACAGATGCACGCATGGCTTGTAATAGCCTTATTCTTTCAGATGATGCAGAATTTAATGCAAAGCCTGAACTTGAGATTTTTGCGGATGATGTTGCATGCGGTCATGGTGCAACAGTTGCTAATATTAATCATGATTATCTTTTTTATCTTATGGCGCGTGGTATCCCATTTAAAACGGCTCGTGCACTTTTGATTAAAGGATTTATCTCTGAGCTCATTGATGACATCAAGCAGGATAAGATTCAAATCGTTTTGGAGAATATCATTAGTAAATGGCTTGAAAAAAATGTTTAAGGTAGAAAAAATGGAAAATAACGTACAAACATTTACTTATAATGTCGAAGAAATTCGGCGTGATTTTCCTATTTTGCACCATCAAGTTTATGGAAAGCGATTAGCATATCTTGATAGTAGTGCTTCTGCCCAAAAACCAATGTCAGTACTCAATGCAATGAATAATTATTATCACTATAGTTATGCTAATGTGCATAGGGGAATGTATTTTTTAGCCAATATAGCAACACAATCCTATGAAAATTCTCGTGAAACCGTTCGTGTTTTTCTAAATGCTCAAAAAGCTGAAGAAATTGTTTTTACGAAAAATGCAACAGAAGCTATTAATACTGTTGCTTATGGTTGGGCGATGCCCAAACTCAAAGAAGGTGATGAGATTGTTCTAACGATCATGGAACATCATTCAAATATTATTCCTTGGCATTTTCTCCGTGAACAAAAAGGTGTTAAACTTATTTTTGTTCCTGTCGATGAAAATGGTGTTCTGCACATTGAAGATTTCCAAAAGGCTTTAAGCGAAAAAACGCGGCTTGTTGCTATAACGCATATGTCCAATATATTAGGAACTGTGCCTCCTGTTAAAGAGATTATTAAACTAGCTCATCAAGATTCTATTCCGGTTCTTGTTGATGGTTCTCAAGGAGCAGTACATTTAACCGTTGATGTGCAAGATCTCGATTGTGATTGGTATGTCTTTACAGGTCATAAGCTTTATGGTCCCACCGGTATTGGTGTTCTGTATGGTAAGAAAGATAGATTAGAAGAAATGCGTCCTTTTCAAGGGGGAGGGGAAATGATCGAGGAGGTAACAACCGATAAGGTTTTCTATAATGCTCCTCCTTACCGTTTTGAAGCAGGCACTCCTCCTATCGTTGAAGCTATTGGATTAACTGCGGCTATTGATTATATACAAGAGAAAGGTCGTAGCACGATTCATGCCCATGAGAGATCCCTTTTAGCTTATGCGCAGGAAAAACTTAAAATGGTTGAGTCATTGCGTATTTATGGTCATTCTCCCAATAAAGGAGCTATTATATCATTTACAATTGAAGGGATTCACGCCCATGATATCGCTATGTTTATTGATAGAAAAGGAGTTGCAATACGCGCGGGAACCCATTGTGCACAGCCTTTATTACAGCGCTTTGGTCTAACATCTATTTGTCGGGCATCATTAGCCATGTATAACACTCAAGAAGATGTAGATCAATTAGTAGAAGCATTGAAAGAAACAAGGACATTTTTTAATGGCTGAATCAATTGAAGAGCGTCATTCTACAGAATCTGTTGAAACTGTAAGCGAAAATAAAAAATCTTATATATCAGCAATTCCAGCAGATGAAATTGATCGTATGACGAATGATATTATTGCTGCTCTCAAAACAGTTTATGACCCAGAGATTCCTGCTGATATTTATGAGCTTGGACTGATTTATCGTATTGATATTGAAGATGATCGTTCAGTAAAAATTGAAATGACTCTTACAGCACCGGGATGCCCTGTTGCTGGTGAAATGCCGGGGTGGGTAGAAAATGCAGTCAGTGCAGTTGAAGGGGTTTCGTATGTTGAAGTCACTATGACTTTTGATCCACCATGGACACCTGATTGTATGTCAGAAGAAGCTCAAATTGCTGTCGGATGGTACTAAAAGTATTGTTAAGAGACTCTAATTTAGCCATTCATGAATAAGCTGTTTACTTTTCACAAGCATTTGAATTTAAAGACGATCGCATGAGTTATAATAAACAAAAATTAGAACTTAACTGGATTGGAAAAGAAAAACGCCCAAAACTAGAGCCTCGTATCTTATTAGAAGATCTTGAAAAATCTTATCACGCTTCGCATCAAATATCATCTCAGGACATTTTTGATAATAAACTTATTTTTGGTGACAATTTGCTCGCACTCAAAGCACTTGAACAAGAATGTATGGGGAAGGTAAAATGTATCTATATCGATCCGCCTTATAATACAGGCAATGCCTTTGAACATTATGAAGATGGTTTAGAGCATTCTATATGGCTAAGCCTTATGAGAGACAGGCTAGAATTGTTACATCATTTACTGGCAGATGATGGAAGTATCTGGATATCAATTGATGATGACGAGCAAGCTTATCTTAAAGTGTTAATGGATGAAATTTTTGGTCGAAAAAATTTTATAAACAATATCATTTGGCAAAAAAAATATGCTCCACAAAATGATGCAAAGTGGCTTTCAGACAACCATGATTTTGTAATGGTTTATGCTAAAGATAAAACTGTTTGGCGCCCTCAATTGCTTCCTCGTTCAAGCGATATGGATGCGCGCTATAAAAACCCTGATAATGATCCTCGCGGTCCTTGGCAATCTGGAGACTTATCCGTAAAAAGAGTAACACCTAAGGATATTTACGAAATCATCACACCTTCTGGACGCAAGGTGATGCCTCCTGCTGGAACGAGTTGGCGGGTTAGCAAACACAAATTCTCTGAATTATTAAAAGATAATCGCATTTGGTTTGGAACAGATAACGGTGGAGTGCCAAGGATTAAACGTTTTGTTTCTGAGGTTAAGCAGGGCATAACCAGTATGACGATTTGGCCCTACACAGAAGTGGGACACAACCAAGATGCCAAAAGAGAAGTCAAAGTTTTTAATTCTGATAGTGTCTTTACAACTCCCAAACCTGAGCGTTTAATGGAACGCATTATTCAACTTGCCACTAATCCCGGTGATCTTGTACTGGATTCTTTTGCTGGTTCTGGCACAACCGGTGCTGTTGCCCATAAAATGGGAAGAAAGTGGATTATGGTTGAGCTTGGTGAACATTGTCATACCCACATTATCCCTCGTTTAAAACAAGTCATTGATGGAACTGATCAAGGGGGAATTTCCAAAAGTGTTAATTGGCAAGGTGGCGGTGGATTTCGCTATTATCGCCTTGCACCTTCTCTGTTACAAAAAGATCCATGGGGACAATGGATTATTAGTCGCGAATATAATGCTGCGATGCTTTCAGAAGCAATGTGCAAACATATGGGATTTACCTACGCACCTGATGAAAATCATTATTGGATGCAAGGGTATTCAACCGAAACAGATTATATTTATGTCACAACAAGCGCTATGACCCATGAACAACTCCGTATAATGAGTGAAGAGGTAGGCTCTCATCGCACGTTGCTGATTTGTGGCACAGCCTTTGATACAAAATCAGCATCCTTTGAAAATCTGACACTCACTAAAATCCCCCGTGCAATATTAGAAAAATGCGAATGGGGAAGGGACGATTACAGTTTAAATGTAGCCAATCTTGAACCAGTGATTGTAGTAAAAGAAAACAACAAAAATAAAGATATTGCGCAAGCAGAATTAGATCTATTTGAATAATATATAAAAAGCGGAGTTTTTCATGAACACTGTTGAAAAAAGGATTTCTGCTCGCTTATCGTTACGTGATCCTCAACGTGAATCTTTAAATATTTTGGTAAAAATCTTAGAAAATATAGAGCTTTCTAAAAATGCTGATTTGGTTGCAGAGTTAGAAGTGATAAAAAATCTTTATCCTTCTGTGCAAGATTTTGAACGAAACTTTCCCTCTTTTTGTTTTGCCTTAGCAACAGGTGTTGGGAAAACGCGACTTATGGGGGCTTTTATTAGCTATCTTTATTTAACAGGTCGCAGTCGCCATTTTTTTGTTTTAGCGCCAAATTTGACTATTTATGAAAAGTTAAAACAGGATTTTAGTCCCCAAAGCCCAAAGTATGTCTTTAGTGGAATAAGTGAATTCATTGCAAATAGACCTGTTATTATTACAGGTGAAGATTATGAAAGTGGTAAAGGTATTCGCACTGATGAACACTATTTTCAAGGACAAAAGCGTTTGTTTGAGAATAGAGACACGGCCTTTATCAATATTTTTAATATTTCTAAAATTAATACAACAGATAATAAAAAAGGCGCACTAAAATCTAGTATGCCGAGGATTAAACGCTTACAAGAGACAATTGGCGAAAGTTATTTTGATTATCTCGCAAATCTTCCTGATTTAGTTTTGTTAATGGATGAAGCTCATCGTTATCGTGCTTCTGCTGGTGCAGCGGCAATTAATGAGTTAAAACCTGTTTTAGGAATAGAGCTTACAGCGACACCAAAAACAATAGGTGCAAAACCCGTAGATTTTAAAAATGTTGTCTATAGTTATTCACTTGCAGAGGCTATGAGGGATGGTTTTGTAAAAGAACCTGCTGTTGCTACACGTAAAGATTTTCAACTTCAAAATTATACATCTGAGCAATTAGAACATATCAAATTACAAGATGCAATTCATGCCCATGAAAATGTGAAAGCAGATTTAATTGTCTATGCAAAAGATTATAACAAAAAGTTCGTTAAGCCTTTTATTTTAGTTGTTGCTCAAGATACAAATCATGCACAAAAACTACGGAATTTATTGGAATCAGATGAATTTTTCGCAGGGGCTTATAAGGGAAAAGTTATAGAGATTCATACAAAACAGTCGAATATAGAAGAAGATCAAAATATTCAAAAGCTTATTGCAATTGAAGATTCTCATGACCCAACAGAAATTGTTATTCACGTTAATAAATTAAAGGAGGGGTGGGATGTTACGAATCTCTATACTATTGTACCGTTGCGTGCATCGGCTTCAGAAATTTTAACAGAGCAAACAATTGGGCGTGGATTGCGTTTGCCTTATGGGTATAGAACAGGCGTGGAAGCTATTGATCGTTTAACAATTATTGCGCATGATCGTTTTCAAGATATTATTGATCGTGCAAACGATCCAAACTCAATTATAAAAAAGCATATTGAGATTGGAAGAGAGGGGGATGTACCCTCTGAAAAGTCAGATATTGTGACGGTTCCATGTCAAGTAGAAGCTTTATTGATGCAAACGATGGTAACACGTAATTCCGATATAAATGAAGCATCTGATTTACAAGGTATCATATTACGTAATCCAGATTCCCCTACATTAACGCCTGAAGAGCGAGATATTGCAGCGATCGCGTGGGATCTTATCAAAGAGAATGATAAATTGCCAAGTTCTCAAATGCTTTATTCTGCACCGATACAAGAAAAAATTGCTAATAAAGTTATGAATATTAAGCCTTCATCACAAAAGTCTCTTGTATCAAAAGTGGTTACAATTTTGACAAAAAAATTAGCAGAATTGATGATAGATATTCCCAATATTGTACTCATTCCTTCGCGTGAGGTTACTTATGGTTTTTCTGATTTTGATTTGGAAAATTTAGAAAACTTAAATTTGCAACCTGTTAGTAAAGAACTTTTAATTCGAGAATTGCGTACCCATAAAAGCATTTTTCTCACTTCTAAGAATGAATATGTCAAAGAGCCTTATCTCGAAAATTACATCATTCGTGGTTTGATTGATAATGACTTTGTCGATTATGATAACCATACGCTCTTATTACGAAAATTAGCTAGTCAGATAGTAGAACATTTCCGATCTTATTTACCCAATGATGCAGCCGTTGAGAACGTATTAATTCACTATCAGCATAAGCTTATTAGTTTTATTGTTGCGCAATTAAGAGAACATCAGTGGGAAACGCAAAAAGATTATGAGGTTAAAGTGACACGGGGTTTTACAACTTTATCGCCTATCCATTATGTATTACCGCAGGGGACGTCTCATCTTGATTTTCGTAATATTCCTGCCATTAAAAGCGATATTAAGAAACTTGTATTCAGCGGCTTTAGAAAATGCTGTTATCCTTTACAAAAGTTTGATTCAGTAGAAGGGGAGTTACGATTTGCTCAGATATTAGAGGATGATGCACAAGTATTGAAATGGATGAAACCTGCTCGGGGGTTTTTCAGAATAGAATATGATAAAGGATCAACTTATGAACCGGACTTTGTTGTAGAAACGGAGGATGCCAAGTATCTTTGTGAGCCTAAAAAAGCCTCTGAAATGCAAAATCCTATTATTTTAAAAAAAAGAGAAGCTGCAGTTCAATGGTGTTGTCATGCAACGCGCTACGCAGCTACTTATGTCGGTAAAAAATGGTATTATGTTCTTATTCCCCATGATGCTATTAAAGCAAATAATAGTTTTGAAGGTTTATGTGCAGAGTTTACCATTTCAGAATCTATACTTGAGAGCTCATAATTTATTTTTTTCAAAAATAAAACACATAAGTTTTTTAATTGACGGATGTGAGGTGCAATCAAATGTTTGGATAATTATTTTTAATTTTTTGCACTATCGCATCATTAACTTAAAAATATTAGGGATTTTTTAAATCAAAAAATTAATATTTTTTTCTAACAACATTAAAATAAAAGGAAAAATGTATAGAAAAGTTACACAAGATTATGATTTTTTATGGGAATTTTTAGCACATTTACAATTTTTGATAAAAGTACAATCTTACTTTCCTTATGTGAAAAGATCTTTGAATTTATAGTCACAAATTCAAAAAATATTTTAATTTTATTGGGTAATTTTATAAATATGCTTTCTTTAAAAAACTTAAATAGTTTATTGTTCTTTCATTTAAAAAGCCTGAATATAATGAAATATCCAGAGGGTGAGAGGGGAGAATTTTTCATATGACTTTGAATTTAATAAACACTGTTTTTAATTTTTTAAAGAAAAACCCGACAACAAAATTTACAGCTCGAGAAATTGCTCAATGGGTATTTGAAAATTACCCAGATAAATGCCGTCAAAAACAAAAGCATTCAACGGCAATAATTACTCCTCTTAAGAGTGATGCAGCCCTTATTCAGCAAATTGTTGCTGAAATAGGAGCAAGACGCCCTCAGTTACAAAAGCGTTATTCAGAAATTAAAACCACTGAAGGACGACCACGGCAATATTATTTTACTAAACAAACAGATAGTGCTGAAATTGATGCAGTAGAGGACAATGCAAAGAGTAGAACAGAAGATGGTTCTATTAAAGAGCATGATCTTTATCCGTTATTATCTAAATTTTTATGGTCAGAGCTTGCAGTTTACAGCAAGCGCATTAATGAGAAATGTTCTCGTAATAAACATGGTGCAGGCGGAAATAAATGGCTTTATCCAGATCTCGTAGGAATGCAAGATTTAAGCAGTGAATGGAATCGTGAAATCAAAGATTGTGTTTTGCAAGATTTTGATAAAAAAACGAAGCTTTGGTCTTTTGAAGTAAAAATTCTCATCAATCGTTCAAATTTACGAAAAGCATTTTTTCAAACAGTTAGTAATTCTTCATGGGCTAATTTGAGTTATTTAGTTGCTAGTGAAATTGAAGGGGTTGACACATTAAAAGAGCTTCGAATGCTTTCAAGTTTGCATGGAATTGGATTTATAAGACTCAATAAGGAAAACTCTTCCGAGAGTGAGATCTTAATTCCAGCCAAAGAACGTAGTGATATTGACTGGGATACTGCTAATAGATTAGTTGAGGAAAACAAAGATTTTCTTGATTATATTAAACTCATTCGTCAATTTTATCAAACTGGCGAGATGCGTCCACTAGATTGGGATCATATGTATCCATGAGGGGATGTTTTAAAAAGACTCTATTGTTTAAAAGCCCTTTTTTCAGAGTGATAAAAAATTACTCTAACTATTTTATTTGACTTATTATATTGATATAACATATTGATTTGTAATGATAATTAGTCTTTTTTAAACTTAAATGAGGGAGGGAATATTCTAGCATTCAATCCTTTCAAACGATCTTATATTGATATTGTATCAATCAAAATTGTTTGCGTGCATCTCATGAGTAGGGTTGAGTAGGGGAAGAGTAAAAATTCTGTTTTAGACCCGTTCTATTTTGTGCGTGGGGCGTGATTCCATTAGATACTAGTTTTAATGATTATAATTTATTACAAATTTTCTATTGTAGAGAGTGAAATTCAACTTTTTTTCTTTTTTTACATCAAGCATTGAAAATATTACTTCCTCATATTGAAGTCTTCTTTATGGAGAATTTATAATACTATTTTTTTAATTTTCATTGCTGTTCGCTTTGATTATTATTAAGTTTTTTGTTATCCGAAGTGGACATTCAAAAAAACATTGATTTTATAAAACACCCACACAGTTTACTCAATTTCTTGCAATAGATTTAAAAAAATAAATTTCTCTCACATCTTATGGTAAAGGGAGTGTGTACTGTCACAGTTTGCCATAATACTCTCTTTATTTATCAATAATACCGCACGCCAAACGCGCACCACCTCCGCCAAGCGGTAATGGTTTATCTGATTGATTATCTGCCCCTAAATGAATGACTAAAGAGCGCCCTTTAATTTCAGAGATTTTTTTTAATCGTGGAGCAAGAACGCTCATCGTGGCATATCCTTGCTTATCAACATAAAGTGCTGGTAAATCACCAAGATGACCATTGACATTATAAGGTCCTAAATGTTTTCCGGTATGTTCTGGATCATAATGTCCACCTGCGCTTCCACCAATGATGCCATCTTTTGTATCACATGAAGGATTTACATGCACATGAAAACCATGCATCCCTTCTGATAAAGTAGATAAATTAGGGATGAAAATCAAACCGTATGTGGTTTCTTCAATTTTAATGCTACCAATAGCCTTTTTTGAATTATTATCTTCTAGTTTATAAATATTTACTTGTGTTGATAATGCTAATGCAGAATTTTTATGAATTAAAAATGCCATAAAAACCAATAATGATAATAATATTTTTTTCATAAAATACATTTATACTTATCTTTAAATAAATTTTATCTATAAAAATATTTATAAGTTTCTTAAATTGAAATTTAAGTAAAATAATTTACATAGAAATATTAGTTCTTAGAAAGAGCAAATAAATTAAATTATATATATGTGCTCTGAACATAACTCTCATTTTTTGATCTATAAAAAATGTAGCTTTCATAGATTGATAATTATATCTCGCTTACATTTCTTCAAGAGATGCTTTAAAAAATCTACTTTTTGGGGTGTAATAAAGCAATTTTAATAAGTTAGATATTATTTCATTTATAATAGATAACTATTTTATCAAAAAACAGAACATATAATTTGTTGATGATTTAATTGTTTTTCATAGAAAAAATGATTAAAATTTCTATTCATTATGAAATTTATAAGAGAAAGAATTATTATGATTCATATAAATTTCCCATAAAATACAGCATATACCAACACTCCCTCCCATTCCTGATCCTATCAGTGCTCCTATTATCATTCCAGCAGAAAGTGCTACTCCTATACCCATTGCGATAACTGGACCAAATCCTGGAAGAGCAATATAACCATAAGCTGCAAGAGTTGCTGCGATAGCTCCAGATACGCTACCATTTAAACCGCCAATGAAAGCAAATTCTTTCATAGAATGGCAGTACTTTTTTAATTTTCTTTTCTTACAGTTATGAAAAGAAACGTTGCTGTAAGTTTTAAAATCAATCATATTTTTTTCTTTCATTTTGAATGCTAACTGTTCCTGAGTAGTCAACGGATACCAAAAAATGGGACTTTTTAAATTTTACTAAAGCACGCCAGATGCCTTTGTCATCTAGACGTAATCGTTTAATATTCTCAAAACCGTTTTGCATAAGACAATTTTTAACTTGTGAAGCAGTAAATGAGTTCTGACCTATTTTAGTGACATTTTGAGTAGAGGTATAGGTAAAGGTTTGACAATAAGGAAGATGAAAAACTTCACTGATTGAAGTAGTGACTGTCAACGAGAAACATAAAATCATTATAAAAAAAATACTTAATTTCAAAAAATTATTTATTTTCATCTGGTCACCATTTGTTGAAACAACACTTTATTAACCTCTGTGTTACTAACAAGTTCCCAAGATGATTTTATTTTTAATATTATACTTAACGATAAAAATTTTTGAAAATCTATTGATTAAATAAAAATGTTTTTTATTATTTATTTTCTTGTTAAAATTAATGTTATAAAATAACTATCTCAAAACGGTGTTATTTTTTATTTGCTTTATATTGCAAAATTTAACAGATATGATTTAGCAAGATATCTTTACAATTTTAGCCGTAGTCTATAATTAATTTTCTCTATTCCATATCAGTATGCTAAATATATATAATATTTTTTACATCAGTAATAGATATTATTCAAAATGCAATATTAAACCATAGAGCGATTATATCGCTTATTATTGCTCAGTAGAGCTGTTTAGATGATTTTGTTGGAAATATTTGCATAATTTCCTTGAATCCGTAACCGGGATACATTCCTTCGCGCATAAATAAATTACGTAATGGTGAGAAACTATGTAACAAACCAAGCCCAACGCTTCGTATGATATGAACAGGCAACATGTGAGAAAGTAGAGCAGAGTTAAGTGTATGAACAGCTCCACTTCGGATTAATGTATCTGGTTTGCGGCATTTGTTATAATGCGCAACAATCATTTCAGAGTTAGAATTGGATATTTTGTTAGGTAAAATATCAATCAAAGTTTGGACATCACGGAATCCTAAATTCAATCCCTGTGCCCCAATAGGGGGGAAAACATGAGCGGCTTCACCCATTAAAATTGTTCGATTAGCAGCAAAATGATGAGAAAGAAGTCCTGAAAGCGGCCATGCTTGAATTGATGTTTCTAAGCGTAGCTTTCCAAGCATTGATTGCATTTTGTTTTCGATCATTTTTGCAATTGCATTTTGTTCTATATGCAACAATTCCTCAGCACGAGAAGGATGAACAACCCATACAAGACTAGATCTTCGCCCTGGTAGAGGAACCTGTGTAAATGGACCATGTTCTGTATGAAATTCGGTTGATGTATTTTGATGAGAAAACTCATGAGAAAAGTTGAGAACAAGTGCTTTTTGTGGATAATTCCACTGTTTGACACTTATCCCTGCTGCTGCACGTGTAAGAGAGTGACGCCCATCAGCTGCAACAACAAGTGGTGCTTGAATGACACTACGATCAGCAAGAGTAATACATACATGATTTTTTGTGTGATGAAACGATTTGGCTGCAGAAAAAAATCTTGTAATATTAGGGGTATGTGTAACAGCATCGACTAAAGCACTGTTCAATTTTACATTAGGTATATTGTAGCCAAAAGCTTTTTCACCAATTTCAGCAGAAGAAAAATGCACCGTAGGAGCATGCACAATTCTAGAAGTTATATCTATAATTCTCATGGATGATAAAGCAGCAGCATGTTTTTGAATATTATTCCAAATATTGAGTTTTTGAAGCATGCGTATTGCAGGCATCATAAGAGCAGTTGTCCGCAACTCATCTGTATGAGCAGGGGGACCAACAAGAAAAACAGAAAGCCCCTCATGTGCAAGACTCAGTGCGGCTAGCATTCCGACAGGACCTGCACCAATAACAGCAATATCTTTATGTTCTTTCTTTTCAAATATCACAACGATTTGAACCTTTCTCCATTGAAAAAATATTTTAATATTTCCAAATAATCACTCTCTTTTTATTATATGAACCTCTCCTATTATAGTATGTAATAAATAACACGATATAAAAAAGTAACCTTTTTATGATTTTTTTAAATGCTGAGTTATATCATCGGTAAGAAATGGCGTATTGATAGATGGTTGAAGACTTAAAAAACGAGGATAAGAAAACCTTGAAACGTAAACTAACAAAGAAAATCAAAACAAATGCAAACTTATTACGCCATAAAAAAGTAACAATGCCACAAGCAAAGGCTTTTTCTGTTCATTTACTAACAGCTTCGGGATCATTCTTAGCGTTTCTTTCTCTTATATCAGCCTCTCAAAAAGAATGGACAGCTATGTTCTGTTGGCTTGGGCTTGCACTTCTCGTTGATGGTATAGATGGACCAATTGCACGTAAACTTGATGTTAAATACGTTCTTCCAACATGGTCTGGAGAGCTGTTAGATAATATTATTGATTACGTGACTTATGTTTTAATTCCTGCCTTTGCACTCTATCAAAGTGGTTTCATGGGGGTAGGGTTATCATTTTCATTGAGTGCAATTATTGTTATTTCATCTGCTATTTATTATGCAGATACTAGTATGAAAACCAAAGAAAACTTTTTTAAAGGATTTCCTGTTGTTTGGAATATGATGATTTTTACGCTTTTTGTCGTCAGACCCGAAGAGTGGATTACTTTTATCATTATTGTTTTATCGGCGATTATATCTTTTTTGCCAATTTATTTTATTCATCCAGTAAGAGTTCTTCGTTTACGTAGGATTAATTTTCCAATTTTTCTCTTATGGTGTTTTTTTGGTGTTTCTGCATTCTTTTATCAACTAGAGGCTCCCTATTGGGTTAAAATAGGAATTTCGGTAACAGGAATTTACATATATTGTATCGGCGCAATCATGCAAATATTTCCTCAACTTGGGGCAAAAAATATAAAAAAGACAATAAAATAGTTGTTTTAAGAAGGGTATAAGATGAAAATTGATTTTGGAGCAGATGGTGATATTTCTTTTACGAAAGATGGGCGTGCTGGTATTATAAAGCTCACACGCCCTTCAGCATTAAACGCTCTTAATCAACGAATGGTTTCAGCTTTAAAAAAAGCTCTCAGGACATGGGAAACAGATGATAATATCTCTTGTGTCTTAATTGAAGGGGAAGGGCGCGCTTTTTGTGCTGGTGGAGATGTTGTAGAAATCTATCATATGGGGAAAAGTGCCACTGCTTGTCAGTATTTTAGTGATGAATATAGTCTAAATGCTTATATCAAACGTTTTTCAAAGCCCTACATTTCTTTCCTAAATGGTATTTGGATGGGAGGAGGGGTAGGGATTTCTCTCTATGGTTCGCATCGAATTGTTACAGAAAATACTGTTTTTGCTATGCCAGAAGGTGCGATTGGATTTTTTCCAGATGTAGGTGCAAGTTTTTTCTTACCATCTCTTCCCAATCATTTTGGCATATATCTTGCATTAACGGGTGCACGCATAAAGTGGGGAGATTGCTTAAATTTAGGATTAGCAACACACGCCGTTGCTGAAATTGAATTCGATATGATTAGAAAAGCTATTATTGAGCAAGGAGATCCTACTTTAGCTTTAAACGAGCGAGCAATTACAAAAGACTATGAAACGAGTCATGAAATACGTTGTATTATTAACACTTGTTTTAGTGCCCATACCTTAGAAAAATGTCTTGAGTTGCTACATAAAAAAAGTAATGAAGGTATTTTGTTTGCTAAAGAATGTTATGATATTTTGCAGTTACGTTCTCCGATAAGTTTAAAAGTTATCTGGAAACAAATGAAACAAAATTCATCTCAAACGTTGGAAGATTGTATGAAAATTGAAAACCGCATTGCACATCATATGATTAATTCACATGATTTTCATGAAGGTATACGTGCTATGTTAATCGATAAGGACAAAAGACCTCAATGGCAGCCAGATAAACTTTCAAATGTGACAGATGAAATGGTGGATTCTTACTTCCAACCTGTTGAGAAAGAGTTATTATTGTGAAAAATAATTCACACAAACGGATTTCAAAAATCAATTTAATCTATAACTGTTATTTGCGGTTTTTGGCACTCATTTGCTTAGTCCTAGGTATTTGTTATTGGATACGCCTTGTTGGTGTTTTTCCAGGTATTCTATGGCGTTTTGATCTTATGCCTTGGCAGTGGCAATTTGCATCAGCTATATTGGCTATTCTCTATCCTATTGCCTTAGTTGGACTTTGGATGTATTCATTATGGGGTATCATCGTGTGGTGGATTGCAGCATTGATTGAAGCAATAACAATATATTATTCTGATTTTATTTATCAGCCATTTCTGCCATTATTTCATGGAATATTGTTTTTAGCTTTCATAATACTGCAAATTGTGATGTTTTTTTTAAAAAGAGTAAAAAATAAAAAAACATCGTGATTGAAATTTTCGAGCCAGAATAACAGGCTCGATTTTCAAACATACGTTCCTCAAAGCGCTAATTCCAGATATACTCTTTCCATAAAGTTCCATAATATATATTATGCGATAATATGATACAGCAAAACAAAAGAAACCCTATTTTAAAACATAAATCATATTTATAATCGTACAATTCACTTTTAAAACTAAATTATGGTATTGAACAGCATATTAAAATATTTGGTCTTTAAGAAAAATTTCTTAAAGACCAAAATAGTTGTAATGAAATTACGTCGTATAAATAATAAAAATTACTGTACTATTTTACAACGTTTTATACGTGCAAGATCACTCAACACAGCATTGCGATTATTTAACGCTGAAATTTCATTACTTTCACTGGATTTAGGATCCATAAAAAACAAAGCAGGCAAAAATACAATACTTGTTGCTGCTAAAGCCACATTTTTATTTCTTGCTTTAGAACGCTCTGCAATTGTATCATTAATCTGACGTTTATTAGCAAAAAACTCCCGTTGAATATCGGCACAACTCATTGATCCGTCATGTAATGTTGTCGTTGAAATATTTTTTTCTAAACGCCCCCCACATGCTGTCAAGGAAACTGCTAAAACCACAATACATACACCCCGCTTAAAATTCTTATACATAAAAGCCTCATTTTTGACATAAAAAACACTAAATATGTCAAAAATGAAATAAAATAAAGGATAAATTTAAAAGTGTTTTATTTAACTTAAAATATTGCGCATAATAAGCTTACGCATCTGTTTCAAAAGTAAGACCTTGATATGCAGGTTTTACATAGGATGGAACATAATTTATAACCTTGTTGTAATCCAGCGATCTATCCATATGTGTAAGTATTGCTTGTTTTGGCTTTAAATATTCTATCCATTGTAATGCTTGATCAACAGAAAAATGACTCGGATGGGATTTAAATTGGAGAGCGTCAATGATTAGAACATCCAGATCCATTAATTTGGATAAAGTTTTTTCAGGAAATTCACTAACATCCGTACAATAGGCAACATTCCCAATCCGAAAACCTAAGGAATAAATGTTTCCGTGGTTTTGTAAATGTGTATTGACGCTTATTGCTCCGCCCTGCCCCTGAATAATAAATTGACTATCTTCATTGATAAGATGCTCTTTTAAAATGGGAGAATAAGATGAAGCTTTTGGTGTTTGAAAACAATATCCGAAAGCACTTTTGAGATGCTCTAGTGTAAATCTGTCAGCATAGATATCTATTAAACATTTTTGTGCAAGTGCATAGCTGCGTAAATCATCAATACCGTGGATATGGTCTGCATGAGAATGTGTGTAAAGAGCAGCATCAAGATGGCTTACACGCGCATCAATCATTTGTGAGCGAAAATCTGGACCTGTATCAATAACGATTGTTGTTTTGTCTCCTGAAGGTTTAATACGTTCAACTAATAAAGAACTTCTGTAGCGTTTATTTTTAGGGTTATTCGGATCACATGTTCCCCAATCACCATTGGGTCGTGGCACTCCTGGAGAAGGACCACAACCTAATATTGTAAATCGGTATTGATCACACATATCTTTTGCCTTATTTCATTTTACTAAATAAACGAAAAGCATTACGCGTTGTTATTTGAGCTGTTTCTTCAATGCTTAAGCCAATTGTTTCAGCCAAAACAGCTGCTGTATAGCATACAAAAGATGGTTCATTTGTTTTGCCTCGATGGGGAATAGGTGCTAAGAATGGAGCATCTGTTTCCACTAATAAATGCTCATGGGGCACAATTTTTGCTATTTCACGGATTTCAAGTGCACTTTTAAAAGTAAGAATACCTGAAAAAGAAATATAACCACCAAGTTCGATTCCAGCACGAGCAAGTTGCATTCCAGACGAATAACAATGAAGGATAAAAGGAAAAGCTCCTTCTTTTATCTGTTCACGTAATATTTTCTCCATATCGATATCGGCATTGCGTGAATGTATAACAAGAGGAATCTGTGTTTCTCGAGAAGCAATGATATGTTCTTGAAAAACTTTCTTTTGCTCTTCTGGTGTAGAATAATCATAATGGTAATCAAGCCCCCCTTCCCCAAATGCAACAATTTTAGGGTGATTCGAGAGCTGTATAAGCTCTTCCGCTGTAATATTTTGTTCTTCATGCGCATGATTGGGGTGTGTTCCAACGGAACAAAAGACTTGGTCATAGCTTTGCGAAATGGCTAAAAGCTTATCTAACTTATGAACATGGGTTGAAATTGTTATCATACGTTTAACATCAGCATCTAAAGCCCGTTGGATAACATTATCCAAATCTTGTGAAAAATCTTCAAAATCAAGATGACAATGTGTATCAATCAACATGATAAGTATCTTCTTTCTTCAAGATATAACGAGGAAAAATCGGTTCTGGTGGTGGAAGATCAAGCCCTTCTTGAATTTTTGAACGACTTATATGATACAATAACCGATCATCTTCAGCAACCGCAAGGCTATCAAGAAGTTTGGCTGCTGATTGGGGTATGAAAGGCAAAAGCATAATTCCTATTCTCCGCAAGATTTCTACAGTGATATAAAGAACTGTAGAAAATCGCTCTTGGTCATTTTTACGTAAACTCCAAGGTTGTTCATTGGCAAAATAGCGATTGGCATCCGCTACAATTGAAAAAATAGCTGAAAGTGCTAAATGCATACTATAGGAAGACATAGCTTGATGTACAGTTTCAAGTACTTGAAGAGATTGTTCTAAAAGCTGTTGATCTTGAGCTAAAAATGAAGTTGGTCTCGGGACTTGTGCATTACAATTTTTGGCAATCATAGACAAGGAGCGCTGCGCTAAATTACCAAGATCATTAGCAAGATCAGCATTAATACGGTTTACAAGGCTTTCATGGCTATAACTACCATCTTGTCCAAATGGCACTTCACGGAGAAGAAAATAACGAACCTGATCAAGACCATAATGATCAACCATTTCAAAAGGATCAACGACATTTCCAATAGATTTTGACATTTTTGCACCACGATTAAGTAAAAAACCATGTGCAAAAATATTTTTAGGCAATTCAATTCCCGCAGACATTAAAAATGCCGGCCAATAGACTGCATGAAAACGAATAATATCCTTACCAATAATATGCGTATTTGCAGGCCAAAAATCACGATTTTTTGAATTTTCATTGAAAAAACCAATTGCTGATAGATAATTTGTAAGCGCATCAACCCAGACATACATCACGTGCTTTGGATTCTCTGGAACAGTAATTCCCCAATTAAAACTTGCGCGTGAAATAGAGATATCTTTTAAACCTGATTTGATAAAACTTATAATTTCATTACGCCGCTCAAATGGAGCAATAAAATCAGGATGTTCTTCATAATATTCAAGAAGAGGCTTTTCATAATGAGAAAGTCTAAAAAAATAACTTTCTTCTTCATTCCATTCAACTGGAGAGCCTAATTCCTTCTCACGACGGATGTTGTCTGGTCCAATTTCCGTATCTTTTTCTTCATAATAGGCTTCTTGGCGAACCGAATACCACCCCGTATAACGACCGAGATAAATATCGCCATTTGCTTCCATCTTTTTCCAAATTTCTTGACAAGCTTGATAATGGCGTTCTTCTGTCGTACGGATAAAATCATCGTTAGAACAATTTAATACTGCAAGCATTTTTTGAAATACAGCACTATTACGATCTGCAAGTTGCTGAGGTGTCATGCCTAATGCTGCTGCGGTTTGTTGCATCTTTAGACCATGCTCATCTGTACCAGAAAGAAAAAATACATTTTTTCCGTTTAATCGTTGAAAGCGGGCTAAGACATCGCTTGCAATTGCACTATAGGCATGCCCAATATGTGGAGCACCATTAGGATAAAAAATGGGAGTTGTTATGTAATATGTGTCACGCATGTCATACTCGTTGTAAAACCCTATAAATAAAAGATATAATGACATAACGTCTGTTCATCGTATTGTCACGGAAAAACTAATCCTCATGAATGATCTTATGAACTTTAAAAAGTAAGTTAATAACAAACTGCTTTTTATCGAGATTAAACAGTTGTATTTCCTCTATTTCTTGATGAATCTCTTGCCATTTTTCCGCATATTTTTTTGAGAGAAATAAGTCTCCCTTTTCAACAAGTATGATAGCTTTTTTTTGAATTTTATTAAGAATTTCATCACAAAATTGTTGAAATTGGAATGTAGAAGAAACAGATGAAAATGTTTGTGCAAGAGTATGTACAATCGTTGCGTTACAAACAGGTTTCTCTAGGAGAGCATCAATTGTTTTAATAATTTCAAGTCCGCCATGGCAAATAAGTAAAGCGGCTTTTCGAGGACTTCCTTCGGATTTTTTAATAATCGTTTCAATTGTTTTCTCATCAGGTAAATCCTGATTGGCGAAAATATGTGTAATAACTTTTTTCATTTCATCGTTATTCAACGGACGGAAAGAAATTTTTTGACACCGTGAATGGATTGTTGGAAGCAATTTTCCGGAAGAATGCGCGATAATAACAAATAACGTTTTTGTAGGTGGTTCTTCAAGTATTTTGAGAATTGCATTTGCTGCATTTCTATTCATATCATCTGCAGAATCAATAATAACAATACGCCATCCATTATCTTGCGATGTTCGGCTTAAAAAATGCATAATATCACGGATATCATCAACGAGTATTCCTGTTTTAAACTTTTGCGTTTTTACATCAAATCGACGTGAAATATACAAAAGACCAGGGTGACTTCCTTGTGTAATTTGGCGCCATGGAGTAGAATAAGGATCGGGTTTCAAGAAAGCCCCCTGTTGAGAACTTAAAATGTTCCAAGCAAGATGAAAGGCTAATGTAGCCTTTCCAATCCCATATTCTCCTTCAAATAATAATGCATGATGCAAACGCTCTTCTTTAAGCATTTGTGTCAAAAAATGACGAACATCCTCATGACCAAAAACAACATCATTCTGGGATGGTGATAAAATTGTATCAATATCATCATATTGGCGTGAGATATTTACATTACTCATGAAAGCTGATCCAACAATACCTGATGACAAATATTTTTTATTTGATGTGCAACGACTTCCACTGAGCCAGTGGCATCAATGACTCGAAATCTATGGGGTTCCTGTTTGGCCAACTGAAGAAAAGCTTGACGCCTTTGTTCTTGAATTTCCAACTGATCTTTTTCAAAATAATCAATTTCTTCTGTTTCTTTTCTTCGTAAATTTGCACGTTTCATACCACACATTGCTGGCATATCTAATAAAAATGTTAAATGAGGCAAGATACCATTGAGTGCAATACACTCTAAAACAGCAAGAAGAGAAGAACTGACTGTATTATTGAGTCCTTGATAAACGCGTGTAGAATCAATAAAGCGGTCACATAAAACAATTTTACCTTTTTGCAAAGAAGGCGCGATAAACTCGGTAACATGGTCGACACGTGCAGCTGTAAACAAAACAGCTTCAATCAACGGTCCATACTGTTGCGCTTGCCCCGACAACAAAATATACCGGATTGCTTCTGCTCCTAGCGTTCCTCCTGGTTCTCGTGTTGTAACAACATCATAACCTTGGTGAGAGAGAAACTCAGCAAGTAAAGAAATCTGCACCGTTTTTCCTACCCCGTCCCCTCCTTCAAATGTAATAAAATAACCTGACACGTATGACCTTAACCTTATTAGCACGTAACTACAAATATTTCCGTAACCATCCAATTGTTATTTCATAGAATGCATTTTTTACTTTTGCAAAGAAACTTCCTTCCTGAACATTCATTCCGGCAAAAACAGGTTTTTCCAGAAGAACCTTTTTATCTTCTAAAATTTGAAGAACGCCAACTGATTGCCCAAAAACGATGGGAGCTTTCAACGGACCATGATATTTAATTTTTGCTTTAACATTTACTTTTTTTTCATTCGAAAGCATAAAACTTATTGGTTTTTTAACAATGAGTGGAACAAAATTTTGCTTACCACCATAAACAGAAGCACGACCAATCGTTTCTTCTTTTGTGAAAATCGTTTTGAGATCAAATGCTGTCATTCCCCATTGAAGAATGTGTTCTATTTCTTTTGTATATTTTTTACCATCTTGCAAACCATTGAGTGCTAAAAAAAGACGTCGATGATTTTTAGAAATGGTGGCAACCATTGAAAATCCTTCTTTTTCGCTGTAGCCAAAACCAAATCCTTCTACACCAATTTCCTTAGAAATAAGAGGGTTTTTATTACGTTGAAAAATATTATTCCACGTAAAATGAGGCTCACGATAAAGTGCATAATAATCCGGATATTCCTGAACAATATGACGTGCTAATATAATCATATCACGCACGGTTACAAATTGTCCCTCTTCGGGTAGCCCTGTTGCGTTAACAAAATGACTTTGAGATAATCCGACCACTTTCGCGCGCTGATTCATCAGTTTTGCAAAATGGGACTCATGTCCAGATATTCCTTCAGCAAGAATAATAGCAGCATCATTTCCATTCATAATAATTAAACCACGTAAAAGATCAGAAACACTGATTTCTGTCTTTATCTTTGCAAACATAGTGGTTGTACCGGAAGGTGCTCCACCTTTACGCCAAGCATTTTCACTTACCTTGAATTTCTGCGTACTCTTTAACAATCCCTTCTTTAAGTGATGAAATACAACTTCTACTGTCATCAATTTTGCTAATGAAGCAGGAAAAAAAGGAATATCACTTTGTTTTTCATAAAGTATTGTCCCTGTATCATCATCGAGTAACAACAATTGTGATGCAGAAATTTGAAAAACTTCTGCTCTCCCCCACGTGTCAAATGCCAATATTCCCCATAAAGTCAATAAGATCCTTAATGTTGTATACATAGCTCTCCTCCCATCCCAAAGATCAACATAAAGAATCTTATATAGGAAAAAACTTTTTTATTTCTGCAAATTGAGGAATTATTGACAACCAAAGAAAAGATTTTATTTTTATTCAGCGTTAGCAAAAGTAATATGATGCACTTTTTATCTTACACCTAAGTTGATTTTAATATTTTAAAGCATGAAAGAAAAAATATTTTTTATTTGTTGTTTTATATTTATAGTACATTGTTTATTATAATAAATTACAACATTTTAAATTTTATATTATTAAAAATACTGTAAGATTCCTTCGTTATATTTCCTCTTATATTGAATTTAATAAAATATCTTGCTTACGCGTCATAAGTAAGGTTCGTATATGAATAAAATTTATTAAAAAGAGAGTAAAAATACTTCTTATAAACATGTCAAGTATTAAAAATTATCGCACAAAAAATTGGAGGCTTGCAAAATGTACGATGGTGGCGGTTTATATCTTCATAAGTGTAAAGATAGTGATGTCTAAAGGCCTTACCAATCATACCATTCACAGGCGCTATCGTAAAATAGGCTTGTAGCGTGTTAAAATATGTCCCTTTTGAATAAGTACCTGAATTCGAATCTTAAATTTAATTACAATAAGATATTGATTTTATTTATATTTTTTTAAGGTTAGGGACCATATAATTAGGTTCGGGAATAGGATTTTCACACTTTCCTTTACAAAGCGCATTCTTTTTGCCAGCTTTCTCTAATAATTTTTTTAATAGTTCTAAATCTTCTTGTGAAATAATGTTTATCAGTCTAGAGAACATACCAACAGCTTCACATCTGAATGTATCAGAAGGCTTTATAGTGAAACTTTTGCGACAAGCATCCGATTCTCTTCTCAAAATTTCTGCTACCTCTTGATCTAAAGTATAGAGTTCAATTATCTTTTCCTCTAATCCTACAGGAACAGATCTTTTGCCAATTTCTACAGATGATAAAAATGCTACAGATATATCTAATTTTTTAGCCATATCTAAAAGGCGTTCTGAATGATCAATGCGGAGTTTGCGTAAGGTTTTACCAAATGGTGTTGGCATCTAAAAAATCCTATTAAAAAAGAAGCTCTCTCGTGATTCTAGCAGAAATTCTTAGGTTTTGGTTAGCTCCTTTTAAAAATTGACTTCCTACCCTCCTTAATACACAAGGTTGTATGGCATGACGGATAAATCTCTTGACATAGGTTTGAAATGTAGTACATTGTAGTACAATTAAGTAGGAGATTTAGCAATGGGAAAAATTCAAGCCCGCATACCTGATGAAGTTCAAGAAATTGCAAGTGCAGTTATTAAGTCTACGGGTTTAACTATATCAGATGCAGTACGCATGTTTATGACCCGCATTGCTAGAGATAGAGCATTACCACTTGATCTATTCCAACCAAATATGGAAACATTACAAGCTATCGAGGATGCCGAAATGGGACGCGTCGAACGTACATCATTAGACGGCTTAAGGACCATGATACGCGCAGATAGAACCCAAGCGCGTAAATCTGAAAAGCAAACCTAAGCTTGCTATGCGGGAAATTGTCTATACGCGTTCATTCCGCCGTGACCTTAAACGTGAAAGCAAAGGTAAATATGCTAATGCACTAGAGGAGGATTTGCTGCTTGTGGTCCAAGCGTTAGCAGAGAATGAACCGCTAAAGGCGCATTGGAGAGATCATGCACTAACAGGTCAGTGGCGCAATTGTCGTGATTGTCACATAAAGCCCGATTTAGTTTTGATCTATCGAAAGCCAGATGCCAAAACACTAGAGCTTTTACGACTTGGTTCCCATTCTGAACTGCGTTTATAATTGGATCTTCAATTCATAGTAAAAAGAATTTTACGCATTTTTTTCTTTTATGACAGTTGTTCAGTTCTTTGAAAACCAATGCTTTAAATGTGCAATGACATTATCTAGCGCGTCCATGAGACGTGCAAAATCAAGGATAAGCAAAAAAAGAAAAAATGCTATCCACTTCATCAAGCGAGACATCATTTTCACGCTTTGATAGGTGATGATCATTTCTTGAAGCATTTCTTTTTCTGCTTCTGTAAGCTCTATATCGTCTTGTGTTTTTTTTCTAGCCATGTTTCCACCCACACAAGCGTTGACCCTGCTTGTTATGCTTTAAGATCTCTCTTGCTAAGTTTGAGCTAATGGTGTTCAGATCTTGTCGGCTTAAATAAATAGGTAACCAACCAACACAAGAAAAAACATATTTATTTGTCGCGCAACCAGTGAGAGAGAGCAGCACGCACATCAGCATCACTTTTTTGATTAACTTCACTTTCCACCTCAAGCCGTGTTGTGGCTGCTTTTAAAGCTTTTTCTGTTTGCTTTTGTTGCTCTACTTTTTTCCCAAGAGTAAAAGCTTTTGCTAAGGCAATAAAAAAAGCGGCTAAAGCCGCACCTGTTACCATCAAGTTTCTTTTCATCCATAAGATCATAGGCGGTGCTCCTGAAAGCGTTTAGCAACAAAGAAAATGCCAGTACATGCGGCTAAAACCATAATGGCGGCTAAAGCCCATTGGATTGGTCCATTACCCGCTAAAAACCCACCAAGACCTGAGAAAGAACCAATAATCGGTGCCAATGCTTCTGCTTTGAGAAACCCTGTTGGTTGTTTCGTTTCTACTGTTTGATAATTAGAAGAAACATAAGCCCCTTTCGCCCATAGCCCTTCCTCTGCCGCACGCCGGTGTGCGAGACCTTCAAGACGCTTACCGCCTGCTTTGGTCCATTTCTGCAATTCGGTTGGTACAGCTTCATAATCCCCCCGATTAAGCCTTTTAAGCAATGTAGAGTTTTGGAAAGCTGCAATACCTACATTATAACAAAAGGAAACAAGGGCGCCGAACTGCTCGTCGCTTAAATTCACACAAACTGCTTTTTCTACCGCCCTCTCATATTGCCGCAAATCTGCTAAAAGCATGGTTTCGGCTTTTTTTTCCGTAATCACCATGCCCTCAACCACTGTTGGTTGACCAGCTTTTTTCGTATGACCATAACCAATCGTCCATACGCCAGAAGCATCTTGATAAGACTGCAAGCGCAAACCTTCCCACTTTTTTAAACAGTATAAACAGTCTTTACTTATTTTCCGTGCCATTGTTCAATTCACCTTATAAATATACCTTTATCAGTACTGCTCCGTCACCGCCGTCGCCGCCAATTTTGTCGCTTCCGTGTTTCCCATCAAAATATCCACCGCCGCCGCCGCCAGCTCCATTGCCGCCACGACCACCTCTACCACCTTTGTAACTCTCACCACCCTGCCCCATGATAGAACCCTTACATTTACCGCCACCGCCGCCGCCGCCGCCAAGAAAAGAACTTCCACCGGTACCAGCTCTCTTGCCGTCACTTCCACTTCCTCCACCATTCCCACCAGAAAAAATAAAGCTTTCACCACTGATGCCCTCCCTGTCTCCTCCTCCATCGCCACCTTTCCCTCCAAAGTTAACAAAAATCATGGAGACGGAATATCCTCCTTCTGCAGTAACAAGCCCTTTGATAATTGTTTTACCACCATTGCATAAAATGTTACTGTCATTGCCTTTACCACCACGACCAATGTAAGCTGTTTTTAATTTATCTAAATCAGAACCTTTCATTTTAACATGCACGCATTGACCGCCGCCGCCGCCGCCATCTTTAACGCCTCCACCTCCACCGCCCCAAGCCCATACTTCGATATCGGTGTCAGCATTAATACCATCAGGCAATGGAATATCTCCGCTTTCTGTCATCAGAATTTCAACAGGTTTTCTAACCCCGCCACCATTGTTGCCGCTACCAGCGCCGCTGCTATTGCTACTATTTGCTTTGATTGAAGCCATCAGTTTGGCTGGTGAGATAAGTGCATCCACTGTCTTTATGCCATCAATCCAGTCTTTTTTTGCAAGAGGTTGAATGAGATCAACTTTTTTCTGTACACTATCCGCTGTTTCTTGTGCGACACTTGCCACAGCTTGTGCCCTGTCTCCTGTTTTTTGTGCGGACTCAGCGGTATTTTTCGCATCTACAGCGTGATCTTGCGCATCTTTCGCTGTATTGAATGCAGCATTGGCAATATCCTTCGCCTCACTGGCTGCATAAAGCCCTTGTTGTGCACTTTCTTGTGCGTGTTGTGCCACATCTTTAATTTTATCAATTTTTGCAACCTGTGCACGTTCTTGAGGGGTTAAAATAAGATGCGTATTCCCCTCATTCATATTCTCCATATCAAAGGCATCTTTTTCTATTTTATCTGGATCATAAACTGATTTTGACATACCAACAGACTTTGAGCCTACAAAATAACGAATGGTATTTTTGAGATCTACCGGAGATATGGGATAATAAACACCTTCACTTCCCTTATGCCACTTTTCTATTGTTGGTTGGGTAGCACTCAACCATCGTAGTTTTGATCTTTCCTCTGTGGTTAAGATCTTTTTGGTAGGACCCTCGTTCATATTTTCCATAGAAAATGCATTTGCCCCCACATTGTCGGGATCATATGTAGCAGCCTTCATATCGCCAATCCCTAAAGACGATATTTTTACCCAGCCAGCGCCTGATAAAATCGCATTCTCATGCACTTCACCACTTGCTTCAATATCACAAATTGTGACCTTATCTTTGTAAGCAAGAGCTCCAATATCTCTCTTTGCAACAGCATCATCAGCCTTTTTTCCTTGAGCAGCGGTTGCAAAATATTCTACCTCATAAGCTGCTGCACTCCCCACTGAAACAGGTGCAAGAGCCTTACTATCTAAAACACCTTCTTTGACTTCTTCTTTTGTTGCTGGTTCAAGCTTAAATATATGTGTGTGATAGGGTAATGGCATCGCGTTTCATTCCTTAGCAATTCTATTTTTGAGGTTGTGGGAGATGAGAGACTGCAATTCATCAATAAGTTTTTGCATGATCTCTATGCGTTGATCTGTCGCTTCTTGATACTCTGCCAAAGCGCTTAAAAGATCATGCTGTATATCGTTTTTGACAAGATCAAGCACCTTATTCAATGGCGCATGAACCATTCGATTGCTTGCATAAAAAAGGACGCGGATTTGCTCCGCGTCCGCAATATCATCAATAGCAGACGGATTATTGATCATCTGAAAACCTTATGATTTTATGGCATAAACAACCGGTACATTAATAGGGCGCGTTTCTGCCTCACCCGTTGAAGAAATCGTTACCTTATGCGTGTGCACTCCAGCAGGTTCTGTTGTCCCTGTAAGGGTTTGATAGTGATAAAAGGGATTCCTTCTGCCAATATCATTGGCGCTCCACCCCACTCCATTATACTGAAAATTGTGTGCGTGCTGCCCCGCCGATTCAACGCTACAAGCATGTGTGTGCGATTTAAGGCAATCTTGCTGTATATCAGCAAATTGTCTACTTCTGTCTAAACCGCGACCATTATCAAAGCCGCGCAAAAACACTCCTCTAAAATCTGGAACTTTAAAGGTTGTATCACTGTTTTTTCCCCATTTATCCCCTATCGCCTTGAATAATTGCGGATAATCTTTGCGTTCATAAGTAGCTCCATCACATAAAAGCCAACCGTTTGGGACTTCTTGCATAGCAAAGGTCGCAATAAAACCACAAGGAAAGGTTTCGACCTTCGGTGGTGGAATGGGGGTAGGGTTTAAAAGATACCAGCCATCAAGACCTTTTGTTGATACGCCATCATTATAGACTATTTCATAAATACCATTTGTTTGTAACTCACCACCTGTCAATGATACTATTCCCGTGCTGGTGGCTTTATAGAGTAGCTTTGCTCCTATATTATTCATGTTTATTGTTGTCGTACCAATATTTATACCACGCGCCTTAAAGCGGATAATGATATCGTTTTTATATTTTGCTATTGGCGAAACCGTCGTCAACGTAATTGATGTTGTTTGTTCCTTTCCATTCACAATAAACTTTGAGTCAAGAGAACCACCATTATCGGCAAGATATTCACGTATACGCTGCATCATGACCCGCGCACTATCATTAACAGAACTAGGCGGCTGCCCTTCTGCCCAATTAATGATACTATCGGAATTGGCATTTTGATCAGCTGTGAGTGACCAGTCATAAATATCAGACATGATAAGCCCCCGTTCTTCTTAATAGCTCTTCGCGCAATTGCTCTTCTTTTTGCCGCCCATAGGAACCAACAGATTGCCGCCTAGAGGGATCAATGAGAGGTGTTAAATCTGTCGGGCGCCCAGTCGATTGTGAGAAACCCGCCATGACTGGTTGCTGCAACATTTGTTGCTGTACCATCTGTGCCTGCTGTTTTTGTCGTTCTCCATTCTCTCTCATTAAATGAAGCAAACCGGAAAAGCCCTTTTTAAGAGCACCTGCATCAATACCTTGTGCTTGTAATGGTGTGGTTTCCATAATCTGTCCTGTTAAATTATCTCTGCTTTCAGGTGCCATCATTCTGTTTGGGAATGGCGTGTCATATGCCATTAATTGCTTGCCCCCTTGATCACCTTGACCCACCTGATTACCTTGAAGTGTCTTTTGAAGCCTCTCAAACCCACACAAAGGACCCTCCTCGTTTGGTGCTGCTTGTCCATTGCTTTGGTTTTGCTGTATCGTTCTCTTCAAAGCATCTCCCGTTTTATTGTAAAGCCCATAAATATGATTCATAAAATCCCCTGCTGTAGCTTCCATGTTGCCACCGTTGAGTGTGACTGCCTGTCGACCTAAAAGCTGGCTTGCTGGAATATGTGGATTTTTGATAAGCTTTACTGCCCCTGCTGGTCCTTGTTGGTGTGCGAGGTAAAGCTCTGCCTCTGATGGCTCTCTGCCTAATGCTGTTGCTAAATAACGCGTATTATCCTTCGTTAACCGCGCCATAGCATCGGTTGCTTGAAAGGGATCAAACTTGTTATTGAGTTGATACTGTTTTGCTGTTGAATCGAGAAATTGATACAGCCCCCCTGCACTGCTGTTCTTATTTCTTGCATTTGGATTACCATTACTTTCTATCATAGCAACACGTTCAAGAAAGCTTTCTGGCAAACCATATTTTTGTGCTGCCTGTGAGATAGCACGCTTCACATTAGGATGAAAATTGATCATTAGTTTATAACCGTTCTATCAACGCTGCTATTCAAAATAATGCCAACAAAATTAATGAATTTCGTATAATTTTCTCGTGTTATTAAGCGTTTCTTTTCTGCTTCATGAAACGTCTTAATTAGTTCAACAGCTTTTTCTCTTGCTAACCCAAATTCCCCTTTTTCCCGCGCTGTTATAAGCGCTGCAATATCTCTCTCAGTATCTTTATGGACGCTTGAGAATTTGCGTCCAAATTCTCTTGCGAAATTTTTTACAACTGCCTTGATGAAAGCAATCTTTCCTATACCCATAGTCTGTTGTGCCCCCCTCTCTTCTACTTCACCCATATGGTTTGGCAATCGTGCAAAAAGTTTTGTTCTTTCCACTTCTGGTCGCAACACTTTCATAAGTTGCTTGGCTTTGTCCTCACCAAAACTCTGCCGTAATTTTTCTTGACCATTCTGCGTGTCAAACAAACTCAAAAGACTGTGTTCAAAATTCTGTGCATTGCCTGCTGCATCCTCTATTTGTGACCGCATCCCTTTTTGAAACGCATCTTTTTCCATCAACCCAAAACCCGAAAGTTGACTGTTGATTGTATCGAGATTAACGCTCTTCTTCAGCGCTTGTTTTCCCTGCTCTAAGGCATCACCGATAGTACGCTCGTCATAATAAATTTTCCGTGCTTTAGCATAATCTGGAGAGGACGTATCCAAAACGTCCAGAATGCGTTGTTTGAAATCAGTCAAATCTCGAGCATATCCCCATTTTCCTTTGATGCGCGCAGAATTAATTTGATCATCAAAAACCTCTTTCATCTTATGTAAAATCCGCATATTCAGTTTTGGATATCCATTGCTCCCTATAACTGTTGCATCCGCTTCATTTGGCATTTGCGCAATTGCTTTTTTATAGGCTTTTTGGAAGGCAGGAGTTTCTTGCAACCGCGATAAATCTTCACGAACAGCATTAGAAATAGGAGAAGCTTTCGCCCTCTCATAAAATGGTTCAGCCTTTTTCTGTGCTTGTTTGATAATCTCTTGCTTTAAATCAAGCGTATCTACTTTTGGACCCATCACATCTGTCAACGCATCCTTTACCCGCAGTGCACTAGCATCTTGTCTTTCATTCAAACGATTACTTATGAGCGAATAAGTATCATGGTCTTTTTTTGCTGCCTTAAAAGCTCTTGTAGCAAGCCCATCGTGAAGATCAATAATCATTGAATCAGGACCACGCTGTTTTAATGCCCTTTCAAGCTTATCAACACCTTCATCCCCTAAAGTCTGGCTTACATCCCTAAGCGCTCTATCGCTTACCTGAAATGCTTCTTTTTCTGGCATTAGCGCTGCTTTTGCTGCCATTTCAGCTGGGCTTATAGGTCCTCTCAATGCTGCTTTAAGTGATTTTGTCACAAAAGGCGTCACTTTTGATACACCACTGGCAACAAATGGTGTTGCAACGCCTAGCCCTGCACCTAACCCAGCAGACATTAGAGTATCTGCAAGCCCTTCCCCTTCACCACTGCCTGCTATTCCACCATAAATAGCTCCAGTTTTTGCCGCACGCCCCAAGCTAAATTTTGCCGCCTCTTTACTTGCTACTGCTTTCATTGCTGCTTCACCTGCAGCTTTTGCCGCTGCCCGTTCCGCACCCTCTGCTAAAGCAGATTGCACCGCCCTTTCTCCTGCTGCTAAAGCTTTACTGGTTATTTGTGCTCCTGCAACACCAGCTCTACCTCCCAGCACAACATCAGCCCCAATTGCCGCACGAGCAGCAGCAGTAGCCCCTGCCGCGGGTGGAAAGAGGGCAGAAGCAATTACGGGTGCCGCAGCACCCGTTAAATTCCCCGCAAGAGATAGATAAAACTGATCTCGGTTCGCCGCTCTTTGATAGTCACGCCATCGCTTTGTTACTTCATTATATTTTTTGACTGCCTCTTTATCTCCCATCCAATAATCCCAAGGTCCTGCTTCTAATATTCCAGCTATTTCATCATCATACCCCATGGTTAATCCATGAAGAGCACCCCATCCAAAAGCACCCGCAGCACTTGGATGTGGATCATCTTCTTCTGTTGCACCACTATTTCCTGTAACAGAACCACTTAGCCTTTCCTTATTCTTCGCGAAAAGCTCTTGAAGCTGTTCTGGTGTATAGTCACTTATATGCCCAATGACTCTTGTGTTTTTACGATTAATAAGAGGAGGAATTACTTCAGCCATTGGTTTGTTTCTCCTTAATGCGCCCGTCACTATCAACGAACAGCATGCCTTCCGGCAATGCTTCTATCTGTTTTTCTAGTGGATCATTTGACTGTGCATGATTCCCCTTATTCCCTTTATAAGCATCTTCCCCATAGGCGGCTCGAACGAGCTCGCTTGTTGCTTCTGCACCACCAAAAAGAATTGCGCGCGTTGCTGCATTGGATTTGTTGAAAGTGTCAATAACTGTTTTTAACGACTTCTTCATTTGCTCTGCAGAAAGATCTTGATACAGTGCCGCTACAGAGTTTTGCAATGCTTGCAATTCCATATTAGACAAATTCCCAAAGCCAGATGCACCACTTGGTGAAAATGCTTTTGCTTTTCTCAAGGCATCAAGCCCGATACTCGCCTTTAATGAATCAAGCATATGCATAAAATCTTTTGCCTTAGAATTAGGAAGGAACGACATTATAGAACCCGTGAAACCAACAACATGCGGATTTTCCTCAACAATCTTTAGCAATTCTTTAGATGCCGAGAGTATACGATTGGACATCTCCGCCGACTCCAAAATTTTCATTTGCATTTGTTGGTTTTTACGCTCCTCCTCCTTCTGTTCTTGAATTAATTTATGTTCTGCACCACTGCCTGCAATTGGCATCGCACGTATGCCACCAAGTGCTTTTTTATCCTTAATATACATATAACCTGCTTCAGGCTTTGACAGCATGTTATCAGCATTTCCCCCTAATCCAGAAGCAGTGGAACGTTGTCCCCCTTGGACAGGTATAATTTTCCCTGTGCTTGTTGAGACTTGGAAAGTCATATCCTCAGGCAATCCCTGCTCTGCCTTTTCTTCTGATGTCAATGTTCTATAGGCTTCTTGAGAGCTTAACGTGTTGCCTATAACTTTCATGGCAAGATCTGGATATTGCACAAGGGCTTGTGCGTCTTTATCACTATATCCTTTAGAGCGTAAAAACTCAAAAATTGGTCTATTTTGAGCACGTATATTATTGCCCTGCCGCATAACAAGCGCCGCATTTGAAAAACTTTCTTGCGGTGTTTTTCCTGATGCAAGCCCCGCAAAAAAATCCATTAAATGCTCGGAAAATTCTGATTTTCTAAAACGCTCCCATAAGCTACTTGGATTTGCTCCTGTCTGAACAAAGTTATCAAGTGACTTGATATAATCTGTTTTTTGTTCAAGATCACCACTTGCTTTTAAATGCTCCTCTTCTGGTAAGTGTGCATTCAAATGTTTTTCTTCTCCTATGGGTGACTCAAAAAGCTTTTCCTCATCATTTCCAGAATTGTTTTTCAAAGAGTTTTCCGCTATAGATTTCTCATTAAGTTGAGCAATATAATCCATCACATTTTTCTGCTGTCGCCCAGCTTCATCCCCACTAGACTGATCAATGTTCGCAACAAGTGGAGATGGAGGAATCATTGATGCAACACCCCCCTGCTCTGAGAAGTCATGCTTTTGTTGCTCTGGCGCCTCTTGTATCTTAACAGTATCCTTTGAAACATCCGGCAATGGAGGCATTTGGCGCTTTAAATCATCCGTAGACATAATCAATTCTGCTGGCGTTTTTTTCCCAACTTCTCCTCCTCCTGCTTGAGAACCACGAATAAGCTCTGTAGGACTCAATTTTTGTGGAGTATTATCCCCATTGCTCGCATCAAAAGGGTTTGTGCTAAAAGCAGCACGTTCTAAAAAACTTGGCTTGTATCGCCCTTCCAACGGCGTGCTTGGAGGCGTAGAAAGCTGTTCGAACAAATGCTTTGGCAATTGAGGTATGACCTGATACATCAAGGGACGCAAAAATTTTGGATCAAACAACTTTAAAAGAGAATTTGTGTTTTCTTGTTCCATCACTGCACCCTTTCCATCTCAAAGCCAAGCTTGCCATAATCCACATGCAAAAAGCCTGTCGCCTTATGCAAGAAAACAGCTTCTGGCTTTGACTTCAAAACATCCTGTGCCATCACCCCGCGATAGCGCTCTGGGTGCCCCTTGTAGTTGTATTCATAGAGTTTGTGTCCATTTCTCTGCCCAGCTTCTCTGATGTTTTCTTTTGCTCTGATATCACTAAGCCCAGCAAAAGTACCAAGGATAGTTCCAACATTTCCAACAATCTCCCACGGATTAGGTTTTGGCTGTGGAGTCAATGTCGTCATTTGTCCTGTGCGCGTTCCATAATTTCCAGCAACAGCCCCACCAGCTGTAAGCAACTTACTTAACTGGTCCCAATCAAGATTGTTCTGCTGCTCCCATTTTTGCCGCTCTTCATCTAATTGCCGTTGATGATTGGCATCAAGTACACTCCCTCCCGTCAACGCATTGAGATTTGCCTGACCTTGACCTTGAAAGAAATTATTGGCACCCGCCAACTGATTTTGGTTTGCTTGGTCAATGAGACCATTGGCATTCATCATGTTGTTGACATCTTGGTTATATTGCTGTGATAGAGCTTGTGTTGCTATGCCCCCCAATTCATCAGCCAAAACCCCAGTATGTGCACCCGAACCATAACGCCCAGCTCCTGCTAGCGAACTGTTAATAGAGCTTGTTGCCTTATTTAATGTGTTTTGAAGTGCTTCATTAAAGTAAGGGTTATTGCCTATTTGTTGCCCTGAAGCCATGTTCTTTAAGTTTTGGCTTGTTGAATTTTGCCCTGTGGCTATTCCATTTAAAGTGTTGTTATCATAGTTATGCGTATTATTGCTAAGCCCATTAATCGCATTCTTTGTTTGATCACTTAAACCCGCAACTCGCTGCCCGTCATAAACGGCTTTTCCGCTGCCTTGGTTATAAAAAGTCATGGCATCTTGAGCTGCGTGTTCAAAAATACCTTTTGCCCATGCAGGGGGTTCATTTGTTTGCGTCGTGTTTTGGGTATTCTGGATTGGTTTAGAACTTTTTCCCATATTAAAGCTGCTTTCTATATTCTAAAAGATTAACGAGATATCCATGCGATTTAAGAGATTTTTCCCACCCTCGCCTGCCTATGATGACAAGCTCTTTTGCCCCTTTTTCCTTGTAATAAGCTTCAATCTGAGTGATAAGCTTTGTTAAGGGCGCTCCTCCCTTTCCACCAAGCGTGACAATAACCGCCCTTAATGCTCCAGTGACGAGTTCCTGTAACTGTGTTGTGACATGCGCCATAAAGTTTTCATGCGCATCAACGATAATCCAAAGAACTTTTTCTCCCTTCAAAATATCGTTTAAAATGGTCTCTGTATTATAATCATCAGGGAATTTTTGATTAAAGTAAGCTATCGATTTTATGACATTCTCAAAATAGGGCGCCATTTGTTCAGCGCTCCATTTTTCTGTATTATAGATCTTAAAACTCATCTTATGCCTGCGGGTTTGAGCGTTACATCAAAGCCTGTTATATGCGTCCATGGCGTGCCTTCTGGTATTCTCAGACGCAAAGCGTGATAACGCGCCCGTGAGCGGATATTATACATCCCAATATTATAGCCGGCATAACGCTCTTTAGCCCAATTTAATTGGTTCTTGTTATCAATGATAAAAGCCGCCCCAACACTTAAAAAACCTTTTGTTGTATCCGCTTGAACAAAAGCCTCACTCATCAGGTTGATTTGCCTGCCCGTATCCCCCACAATTTGTGAAGCAATAACTGCTTCCATCGGAGGACCTGCAAAAAAACCAAATGTGTTGTCTGGCGTAAAGGCTCCCAAAACAGGCGCACCATTTTGCCACATTTTACTATCAAGAGAAGCTGGTAAATCTTTCAAGCTCTCTTGTACTTCGTCTAAGCCTTCTAATGTATAACCGGCTGCAAAAAGGGGAAATAAGAGAAGGTTTTGCCCCTTAATGACACTCCATATTTGCAAAAGCCAATCATAAACATAAATATGCATCCCTTCAGTGTTATCATTGATAGAAAAATAAACACGAGAATAGACCGGATCAATACATGCCCTCATCTCATCAATGGCAAAGTTATTGTAAAGTGTGAAGATAGTTTTATCGACTTTTCCAAAGCCAATAGGGAGCATTTCACCAGCACTGTTGATTTGATAAAAACCATCATCAGATGCAAAGAAAGTACAGTCTCCACGGCTTGCAATTGCCATACTGCTTTTAGCCCCTATTTTGTCTTTTATTTTTGCAAAACTGAAGATAATTTTAGAGCCTGGTACAAAAGTTGCGTGATAAATAGCGGAGCGCATAAAAATAAGTGGATTTGTTGATTCCGTAGACCCTTGAACATATTCTCCATCAGGAAAATCTTGATAATCGCAACTTTTCTCCCCAACCGTCCAATGTGTTGCATCATTCAAACCGGACCACTGAACACGGTTTGGCTTATCTGTTAGTTGCATCAAGCAAACAAAATCACCCCACACACGCACAAGTCCAGCACGCGGCGGATTACCACTCAAATCACAAAACCTTTCATCTGTTTTCAACGAAAGCATTTGTGGTGGGTCATTGCTATTAACAGCAATGATATGATCACCAAAGGAGGCAAAAGACCAAAGGGCGGTCTCATTGGCGTGATAGTGTGTGTGAGGTTTGCTAATGTCTTTCCAGCCGCGCGTGCTGTTGTCATATTCATAAAGCTTTGTTGGTGCACCCACAATAATGCGCACACCACCCAATGAGCGCACAGCATAGACCCCCAAAATCACATCCGGAAAAGGATCTGAGACCGGCGCCACAATGGGAAACGGAATATACGAATTTGGTGCAGGTAAAACGTTCACGATCTCACTGGAATAACCACTATTAATAAATGCAACATCTGGTCTATACTCAGCAATAGGGATAAAGGTCATCAGAAATCCGTGTGTTGAATTTTTAATAAATTCTTGCGCCGTGATGTTTCAATTTGAAGCGCATCGAGTTGCTCTTGAAACATGGCAAAAGCTGCCGCTGCCATCTGTGGTTCTTTAATAATATTCGTATAAATTTCATATTTTGCACGCGTTTTGATCAGTTCATAGGCTTCACGAAACCATATGGACGCTTCTTGTGCACTCTCAATATCTTTTATTCTCACAGGATCAAGAATAAGCCTGATAGAATAAACGCGCTCTGGTGTTGGATACAAAATAAGCTTTTGTTCAAAATAACTGTATCGTGTAGGCATGCCATGGCTACAATCATCCTCAAGATTCTCAATAACAAGCGGATCTACCTGCAAAAGCTTTGCTTTGCTGTGATTATCTCCATAAACGTAAGCATCAACAATGCGAACAGCAGCCGGAATAACTGGATTTTCCTCTGCGCCATAACGGCTTTTGCCCTTTAGAGTGGTAAAAACAACTTCGCGGCTTTCATTGAAATAAAAAGGCAATCGTTCACAAAAGCGAATAGCCGAAAATATCGCCCTTTGCACTTGATCAACATACTCATCTGTTTGATCATCTATTTCATCCTGAATATCGTTTAACATCTGGATAAAATTTTTATCCCAAGGAGCAATGGTCTGTTTGTCTCCAATCGGACCACCTGTCTGTACTATTATTGTCATATCACCCTCTTCCAAATGTCTTGGGGCATATTGTGTGGGAGGGGGGCGCAAGCAATAAACGCCCCCTTGCCTTTAACGATTGGTGTAAAACTCAACAATCACCTCAGCATCACCCTTGGTGCTTTGCTTGTCTCGTGTCATGTAAATCGTATTTTCAGCCTCTAGCGGAACATTTCGTTCCTCCATAGGTAGGGGCACATTGCCAGTGTAAGATTGCAAAAGCTTTGTTTCTCCATAATCATTGCCATTAGGTTCTTTTCCAAATATAACTTTTACATCTTCAAAATCCGCCATGGTATAAACTTGAATTCTTTTTATCAAAGCCCCACGGGGTAGAACACCAATTTTCGTTATCAGCCCTTGGTCTGTACATTTAACACGCGCCCGTAAAAAACTAACCTGCTGCGTAGAGTTGTTGCGTCCTTGCAAAACAGGTGGCAATCCCTCATCTATCATGCCAACAGTCTCAACAGTCTCAACGGGTTCAACAGGTTCATCAGGTTCCTGTGTAATTAGCGATTTTTCTGCCATAATTGTCATCCTTTAATAATTAGCTTGCTTCAGCAAAAGAAGGGATAACAATCGTGCCAAAGTCTTGTCCCCCTTGATCAGAATGCGGCAAGGTGTAGCGTGATTTTTTCATGCCGATAATGGTCTTTGCAGCCAAACCAAATTCACGTTGATAATCAAACAGTTCTTCAACGAGTTTATAGCGTGTTCCCCCTTTCCCATCGCCTCCTGTTGCTCCATTGCCAACGCGCCCATAAGCCATGATGATACTTTGCGCACCAAGCAACACAGCACGACGAACAGAGGGAACAGGCTCTTGTGTCTTTGAATTAACACCATTGGGGACATGCTCTGCTTCACGTAAGATAACTCCATTATACATCCCCAAAGAACCATTAAAAATTGGGTTCTTAGCTCCAGAGCCATCATAAGCTGCCTTGGTAATGTCTAACCATTGACCACTCTTTGTATTGGTACGCAATTGGGTCACCTGTGTTGGGTGGAGATACATCACATATGCCGATTTTCCATCAACACGAACCGGACGCAAGCGTGGATTTGCCAATTTAGCGCGTTCAACATCCCGATCTATAAGATCTAATGTAAAAACATCGTCTTTTGTAAGTTCTTCATCAGTCTTTTTCTTATTGGCACGAATAATACGCAATTTGCTTGGCTCTAATGGAGCATTAAAACCATAATGTACGGGTTTAAGGGTTATGGTGCGTCCTTCAAAATGCATCCATGGTGCTGTATAGCCTGCTGCCTGAATGAAGAACATCAAACTTAAGCGATCTGCATACCAATCAACAAGCCCATCTTTTGCTTCTGTTCGTAAATTAAATAAAACACGTTGTTGATCAATGGTGCCTTCATATTTTACGCGTACAGCATGAGAAAGCTCGTTAATGCGCACCGTTTCATTCATAAATTGGAGTGCTTCTTCATTGCCTTCCAGCGTTTGTCCCTCGCTAACGCCATCCCCCATAAGTTGGACTCTTAATCCGCTCGTCACAGAGTCACCAGCGGATTTTCCTAGCATATCCAATACTTGAATAATGCTGTTTTTGCCTTTTCCCATCAGCGGTGCAATGGGCAACGCTTTTGAAGTTTCTGTGTTTAGCATCTTAGCCCAAACGCCAACGGCTAATGGGTCATTAAGATTTACTTCTGTTACTGCCATTTCAATCAATGCCTTTCTTGGTTTTTAAAACTCGCCTTGCGGCTCCCCCAAACGATAACAATCACTTGGTTCTCTCTGTCGCGTCACCACGCACATCTCACGCTCTGCTCATAATTTGTTCAAATTTTTCGGGATTTTTCTCAACCCATACAGCAAATTCGGCTTCTGGCATGGAAAAGAGCGTTCTCACATCCATACCGCCTGTTGGAACTTGCCCGCCGCGCGCTGTAAGCGTCCGCGCTGCTTGAGAGCGCTCTTGAAGAGCTCCCACTTCGTCCTTAACGGGCGCGCCACTATAGCCAAAAGCTTTTGCTTTTTGCACCAGCACCTCAATTGGATTTATACCGGCTTTCTGACACTGCTAGCATATTTGGCGCAATTCAGCACCAATTTGCTGTTGCCGTGCCTCTGGGTCTTTCCATTGCGGATAAAGGCTTGCTTGCGCTTGTAAGACACTGTCTGCTCTTTCATAGAGATAGTCCGTGATACTGTCTAAATCTGGATATTTATCTTGTACCTGCGCTTTGGCTTCCTCAAAATAATCCCCCAACTTTTGGCGTTCATATTCCTCTTGACTCATGCGCTCTTGGCTCTCTCTCATATGAGAAAACTCATCAAGCAATTTCTGTTGTTCTTGTACCTTATGACTAAGCCATGCAAAATGTGCTTTTGGGTCGTCTTCTAGGGAGGGAACATTTTCCTCACGGCGGCGCGTGATTTCTTCCTGCATTGCGGCATATTTTTGCGCAAGTTCAATAGCCAATTCACGCGCTTCAATGGCGCTTTGTTCTGCCTTTTGGCGTGCTTGCCGCTCTTGCTCTAGTTTATCAGATTCTATTACATCAGAATTTGGCTGCTCTTGAAGTGGTTCTACAGCTGGCTGTTCAGAACTTTCCTCTGCATCAAAAACTTCCTCAACTTGTTCAGGCTCGACCAACTCAACAGCATTATCGCTGGCAAAATGTTCATCATAGATTGCTTGTTCTTCAGGCGTAAACTCTTCTTCCATATTCTGTTCCTTCAATGTGCTATTATATTTTTTGTCAAAACTCGATAGTGTTCCAACTGTGCCTGTAGGGCTTTGCGTTCTAAATCACGCTGCGCTATCTCATTTTTTGCCTGTTGCAACTCAAGCTGCATCCGCGCTTGTTCTTGCTTCAAGAAAAGTTCAATATTTTTCTGCTGCAATGCCGCTTGTTTCTGCTGTGCATCAAGTTGATAGAGTGTGCTCTTTGCTTGCGCTTCCTGCTGTAAAACAGCAATCTTTGCTTGCTGCTCTGGGGTTAATTGCGCCCCTTGGCTTTGTTGCATCATCTGTTGTTGCTGTTGTTCTTGTTGTGCCTGCTGTGCTTTTGCCGTTAAATTTGCTATCAATGTTGCCGGTAGTGGGGAAAGCTTAAGAAGATCTGGAATCATCTCCGGTGTTAAGAAACCACCAAGCAACGGCAACATCTGCGTAATTGCCGCAAAAGTTTTCTCTTTTTCATTGGGGCTTGTCGGTGAATCATCAACAATAATGTCATACTCAAGCGTCGTAACAGCTTCACGCGTCAACGGCACATATTGGGCATTCTCTTGTCCAGAAATACGTACCAGACGCCCATCAGAGAGATAATTCTGAATGAGATAAAGGATAATCTTTCCCTGCCTACACCGATAAAGCTTGAGATTATCAAACAGCCCCGCAAGCAAATTAAGCGTTGATTGCCGGCGTGTATTTTCCAACACATTGGCTTGGTTGACCTCCCGTGTTCCGATAAACTCAGCCGATAACCCTGTTACATGCGTTATCGCCTCACGCGATTCATTAAACAGCTGGAAAAATCCAGCGGGGAACTGTGCACTTGGCTTTGGTTGAATTTTTCCAGTCGTAAGTGCTCCCTTCTCTAACCACGTAATGGTATCCGTTCGCGCCCAACTTTCTAACGCTTGGCGCTCATCATCAAAAGCACCTCGCTCTGCCATCAAGCCACCCTTAGACTGGCTATTGAGGATATACATTACTTGGCTAAAATATTTATTCGACCATTTTTGCGGATCTTTTGCGGGACGAACAATCCCGTAAAACTGGTTTTTAAGCTTATCCAGCGTGCCCGTGATGCATTCCCAGCCTAGCTGTCCATCAGGTGCTAACGGTTTATCGGGCTTTGCTAAAAGGCGCCGTCCCAGAAAGGCGCGTCTAACCACTTTTTTATTAAAACGCACACCTTGTAGCTGCGGCATCACTCTTTGAAGCTGTTTAAACTCTTGTTTGCTATAGTTGCGCATCTGACCAGTTTGAAGATCAGGCGCCTTGTAAGTGGTCTCATATTCAAACCAACGGCATTCAACCAGCGTAACATAGCGTTTCCCAGAATACGGATCTGAGAGAGAAGTCGCATTGGAGTCATCTTGATACGCATCAAGCGATACATGAGAATCCTCAGAAGCGGTTGTACTATCGATAGCCCAATCGGCGTTAAGATCTTCAACAGCAACATCAGGAAAAAGACTTTTAGCATCCTCAACGGATTTGCGATCAACATACCACATACGCTGTGCGTCAATGAGATTTGGTCTTACAGCATTGGCATCCCAAACCATTTTTAAGGGATCTAAACGTTGAACAGCAGGTATCCCTTCGGGATCTGTATCATAATCAAGCCGCGTATCTGTCCAGCCCATACCGCAAATAACCATATCCTGAAAAGCATCGGAATCGGCATATTCCGCCTCTGCCTCATCACGAAACCATTCTGCTGCTCCAGTAAGCAATTCATTGGGTATTGCTGCTCCCATTTGCCGTGGTTGAAACTGTACTTCGCGCTTATTATTACGCTCCGCCCCAACAATAGCATTCACAAGGGGTGCAATGCGGTTAAAAGTCATGACAGGACGGCGTTGTGTTTTCAAAACCGCAAGATCTTCTTCCGCCCATTGACGACCATTATAAAAATCAAAATCTTCACGCGCCTGTTCACGCCATTCATTAACATGTTCAATATCTTCTGCGTACCAAGACTTTAAACGCTTATAGATTTCATATTCATCGAGGATTGTCGTTTTTTGAAAGTCTTGATCTAGAATGCCATCCATGATGCCGCTTCTCTTTCCATAGTGCAATAACGCTCTTGCTTGGGTTTGACATTTGGTGCTTCATAGACAATGCACATTAAACCAAAGGCATCCGCCCCATGGCTCGACCAATCATGCTCTGCACCCAAACCAATGCCGCGCTTCTCATCCCATTTCTCGTGATACCAATTCAGTGCTTTGCGCCCTGCTACCGTCATCTCTTCATTGAACCAAACAGAAGGCAAAATACGCCGCACCGCCTCTATACGCATCTTAACCGCCCCTGCCCCCTGATTAGGGATCACTTGCGTTTCAAAACCCGCATCATTTAAAGCACTCTCAAAACTCACATTGTGCACACGGTCTCTGGTCGCACCATCATGGGGCAAAACCATCAATGCCTTCTCATAACCATTTTGACGCAACCAGCCTATATGCTCTGATAACGGCTGTCCCTGTGCTTCGTAATAATTAAGCACTCTGATCTCTCGTCCAACAAATTGCGCTATCCATATCGCTGTTGCATCTGCCTTAGCACCCGTGCCCCCAATGTCCCAAAAAGCACGTATTTGCATCAAGGGGTCGCGCGCAACGCGCCCTATCCGCCCCTCTTGCTCAGCTGCCAACATTTCCTTTTGATAATAAGCACCTTGAACCGCTGTAAGATAATCCCCTTCCCAGATATGCTTATAGGTCTCTGGACGGTTTCTCAGATCATCAAGTCGTGCTTCATTCAAGATCTTGGGAAACTTCGGATTGTCTGACCAGTTGATCTCAACACGTTTGATTGCCTCATTGTCTGAAAAGCGAAACCGCTTCTCAACGGGGGCATTCTCTCGCAACGGGTTCCATGTCACCCATAACTCTGCCCACCATCCTTCTCCTTCTTCTCGCAAAGTCGGTATAAGCGTCTGCCAAGCCGTCTCTGTAACGGGCTCTGCCTCATCAACCCAACAAAGCAAAATACGCCCCATAGACTTGATACTTGCAATATTCCGGTCCAGACCAGAAAACTGAAAGGCTATACGACCATCTATCGATTTAATCGACGACTCCCCAACCTTGTAATAGTCCTTTAAAAAGTCATGCGCTTCAATGGCGCGTTTAATTTCCTCCAATGAACTTTCTGCTAGCGAGTTTTGAAACTGACGTGCACAAAGTATAGTGCCTGATATCCCTCTCCTACCAAATTGATAGCCTTTTAAAGCAGCCATCAAGGCAAATGATCTTGTCTTTCCAGACCCTCTCCCTCCCCAAGCCGCACGCACCAAAGCCTTATCTGTAAAAATCGGTATAAGCTTTGGAACAATATTAATCTGTCGTGTTGTCATGAACTAAAGGTGCGATTTCTACACGCGTTATCATCTTAATGGCTCCCCCATCTTCCCCTGTCACTTGAAGAGGTAAAATCTTCCCCAACAATGCCAAATAAGCAGCAGGGCATTTGATTGCCTGTTTTTCGAGATAAGAGATCAAACCATCATCACCATATTTCTTACCAGCGCGCTCAGCAGCCTTAAGCACTGCTTCTTTCAAAATACGTGTCGTTTTATTTGGCACGCCTTTTACCCGCCCTTGACCTGCCTTTGGGGGCGTTCTTTTTGCAAGTTTTTCAGTGGTTTTCATGTGTGTTTCTTTTTGTAAACAAGACAATAAAAAAACCCCGCAAAAGCAGGGCTCTGAACAATCATATAAACTTATAAGAAAGGTTATACCTTTACCGTAATTCTAGACGCAATTCGACTAGTACAGCAACGCCATAAAACACTATTTTTCATATCCTGTCAACAAAAAAATCACTATATTGTGTATTTTTTATTTTTTTCACCTAAATCTAGTGTCTTTAACAACCAACCACTCACAATTGTATCATCTCAACGAATCAATTATATGGAAGCACAAAGTTATTGATTAGAAAAAAGCGGGGGGAATTAATGTTATTTTTCAAAAAAGCAGTTTTATGCAGAATTAAAAAGATATTTACACTAATTTTATTTTTACCATTCTCTGCTATAATTAGTCTTATGATACTTGCTTTTAATCCCTTCGGATTAGACAATCAACAACAAGATAAATTAATTGTACCAATATTTGTAGCATTTGTATCGTATTTTTTGATACTAAGTGCATGTGCAAGAGAAGAAAAGCTAAGTTTAAAAGATGAAAATATTGACAGCGCATTTTATGAGCTCTTATCCCTCCAATTCCAAACAGCGGCTTGGGCGGCTGGGTCGGCAGCTTTTGTGTTTTATCCTGTAATAGGAATAGCATTTTTAGGAGTGTTAATTTTTATTGGTATTTTTATTACTATAATAGAAAATTTAGATGAAATTGTAGGAATCGTAGCGATTATAGCATTGATATTAATTTGTCTTATAGCGTTTATAGCGTTGATCAAATTTATTTGGAAAATTGTCTAACAATCAAAATATTTATGAAGCGCGTTAAGAGCGACCCGCAATGAATTCACAAGATGTGGTAATGTTTGGTCTTCGACAACAATATATTGTATTGCTGCATAAAGATTATACTGTCTATAGAGATGTTGTGTTTCTTTTATCGCCTCTTGCATATTAGAAAACTGTTCTGTTGCAAATTCAACCCATTTTTCTCTTGCTTTGTCATCAGAAGATGATGGTATTTCATCATAAACAGCGCTTGGTAAACCTTTTGCACACAAATAGTCATTTTTCACTTCAAGATATTTTTGCGCAGCATCATACTGGTCTTGAGTAAGCACACCTTGCAAACAAAGCCGCCCAACATAAGTACCAGCAAGCGGATTTTTAGCCTCTTCAATAGTCAAACCAAAGCGTTTAGCACGCATTTCAATTGCCAATTGATTAACAGGATCTTGACGTACTTTCACTTGTGAAATGTAAGCATCTTTCTTTTTATTTTTTTTCACTTATACCCCCAAATGTCTGTCTAATATCTTGCCCAATTTTATCTGATGCTAAACATGTTTCTTTATCCAAAATAAATAACCACGTGGATAAAGAGAGACCTATAATTATAGTTAGTACACTTATCTTTATTTTATCATTAGCCAGCCCCCAAACGAATACAACCAATGTCAACATAAATACAATGATTATTGCTATTTCAAAACCAGTAGCAGGTACATCATTACCTTTATTCTCTAACAACGCTTGTTGCATAAGCATATTATTCTGTATAATTATTTGCAAAGAATTGGATTGACTCATTAACATCAAAAAGGAACCTCATCATTTATAACAGTATGAGGCGTATCAAGAGGTTGCTGGAAACTTCTGTCATAAGAAGATAATGGCTCTTGATTATCATTATTTTTTCCGTCTAAGAGCTTTAACTCGCCTTTGAATTGCGGTAAAACAATCTCTGTTGTGTAACGGTCATGCCCATTTTTATCTTGCCATTTGCGTGTCTGTAATTTTCCTTCTACGTAAACTTTTGAACCTTTGTTTAGATATTGAAGTGCAATTTTTGCCAAATGTGGATTAAAAATCACAACTGAATGCCATTCAGTTTTCTCTACTTTTTGATGAGTATTTTTATCTGTATAGCTCTCAGAAGTTGCCATACTAAAATTGACTATTTCTGTTCCAGAATTCATTGTTTTGCTTTCGGGATCAGCACCTAAACGCCCGATTAACATCACTTTATTTAGCATGTTTTTTCTTACCTTAAACTTGTATTTTAATACATAGAAAATCCTAGCATGATTTGCATATTTTTTCAATTATTTCAAAATGATATTATTGTTTTTTAACATATAAAATTATGTTTAATATGCAAAAAAACATAAATAGTTCAGTGTTCATTTAAAACTCTTGATATACATACATAAATGTATTAACATAAGATATGAGAATAAGATTTGAATGGGATGAAACTAAAGCAAAAAGTAATCTTAGAAAGCACCGTGTCAGTTTTGAAATTGCTGCTCGTGTTTTTGCAGACCCATTCGCCATGGTTAAACAAGACCGTATTGAAAACGGAGAATATCGTTGGCAAACTTTGGGTCTTGTGGATGGTTTTTTACTGCTGCTCGTAGCGCATACTGTCCATGATGATAAAGATGGTATAGAAGTAATCCGTATTATTTCAGCGCGGCGAGCTAACTCGAAAGAAAGGAAACGTTATGAAGAAGAAAGTTCGTTATGAAATTGATGTAGGTAACTTATCACCTTTGACAGATAAACAGAGAGTTGAGGTTGATAAACTGGCTGCAATGCCGGATAGTGCAATTGATCATAGTGATATTCCAACACTAGATGATACGTTCTGGAAAAACGCCGTTCGCAATCCATTCTATAAACCAACCAAAACTGTCACAACAGTACGTGTGGATTCAGACGTTCTAGCGTGGCTTAAAAGTCAAGGGAAAGGATATCAAACGCGGATTAACGCCATTTTACGTGACGCTATGCTTCGTTCAATGCGTTGACCTCTTTCCTGCTACAAAGAGTATCAAACTGCTTTCGATAGTTTTTTATCTCCTTGTTGATTTTATCGAACGTTGAGAAGAGACAACGTCATTTAATCTGAACAGTTTTATAAAATCGGAAAATTTACTATGGCTTTTTAACTGAGCACTGTAGTGTGTAAATAGATATATTTATTAAACTGCGTGTATGTAACATAAGAAACAATACACAAACTAAAAAGGAATACCAAAGAGCAATATCTGAGTACCAAAGTATAGTATCCAATGAAAAAGAAAGCTTATGCTCTACGTAATTAGAAAAAATAGGCAAAGAAACAGTTTCTTTATAACCACTTGGGAAAATTAAAACGACAAGCGCTAAAATTATTATATTTAAAAGTCTGTGCATATACTGTTGTAAATCACGTGTTAATGTCTTCCAACCTGTTGTGTTGCTGCGTTTGTATTTTGGATTGTTCTGCAACTCAAAAGGAATATGAGAACTGCATAAAATTGCAAAAACCGCTGTGACTATTACCAAAGAAACAGATGCGAATGTCAAAATACTTTGAATAAAGTAGGGATTTTTTTTAATTCCTAAAAAACATAAAAATATAAAAGTTATAATGCCAAACAAGGCTCTTAGCTGCTTATCTGTAAACATATTTATTTCCTACGGTACCTTTTTATCGATTTAAATACATGCCTAATCGTAAAATGATCAGCACTTTTCACTAGTTTGCTGTTTTAAGCCGCTTTAGAATTGCTACTGTCATGACACTCTTCACTAGGCTTGCCTATTCTCATGAATGAAATGCGCTTGCCTCCTAAGGCTAGGTTACGCGTATTTTCAACTGCTGTAAAAACTCTCTCAGCAACACCATAAAGCCTGCTTTCTAAATCACGACAATACTGCGCTAGATCAGCGCATGAGGGCACAAATGTTGTGGACATGCCTTTTGCTTCACCACGTATAAGATTTTTAACAGCTTGCAATAAAGACCAGAGTGAAATGCCGTTAAGAGCTGCGATATAAGCCTTTGCACGCGCTTCTACATTTGAAACTTTTTGCATTGTCAAACCACCTTCAAGCACATCAAGAGCCTCTGCTATGTCTTCAACAGACGCTTTCACGGTAAGTAAGTTTTGAACAGTCTGATAAGCTTCTAAAGCTTGTTTCTCTAGGGTTGCTGTCAATTGAATGCCATTTCTCAAGGTCCATGGGAACTCCAGAGTTACACATTGCTCTATCTGTTGCACGGTATCTTGTAGAGGCGTCACTAAGCTGTGTTGCACCGATAAGATTACGGATTGTCTCTCCGGTACTACCACGAGTTCTTTGATCTTTTGAAAAGTTTCCATTGTTTCCACCATTGTTGTTCGTGTTTTTTGTTTTTTCTAAATCCTCGATAGCCTTTCGCACCCAGTTTCTCCATGCTGCTTGCCAATCACGTTTGATAGCATTCTTTCCTGCACAGGCTTTCCAAAAATCTCGAAACTTTGCAATTTCGACTTTGACGCGCTCTGGAGGCAAGCCCTCTTCGATTGCAAAATCGTAATCGGGTTCAAAATCCGCAGGCAATCGACAACCGCGATTAGCTTGCGCTCGTTTTGCTTTTTTGGGAACGTTCTCTTGCTCGTGAATGGGAGGTTGGTTTTCTACACCCGTTGTGATTTGCTCTGATGTGGTCTCAACAGCAGCAACCTCTGTTGGCTCGTCAACCTGTTCGTTTGTTTCTAAACTTTCAGAACCAATTTCTTTTTTTGCTAAAACGATAGTTTTAGTTTTTTTATATATATTCTTATTCTGGTTCTTTATAGCTTGATTTTGCTTAGCGTTTGCTTCAGCAAAATTATTAACATGTTGTTTTGTATTATTTTTTGCTTGTGCACCTTTTTTACCAGCCTCACTACGAACTTGCGATATGTGCTCTTTTTTATCAGCAAAATCGTTTAGCTCTTCTTCAACGCGCGTATTCCACACCCAAAAATGGAAATGGCTGGTGCAAGTCCTGATGGGTTCATTGGAGAGGACGGTTTAATCGAAGTCAAATGTCCACAATCAATGACTCATCTTCGTTTTTTTATAGGTGACGAAATCAAGCCAGAATATCACGCACAGATGCAATTCCAAATGGCTTGTACAGGACAAAAGTGGTGTGATTTCGTAAGCTATAATCCAAACTTTGTAGGCAAATCTACTGGTTTGAGAATGAAAATCAAACGCATCAACCGTGATGAGAAACACATTGAAGAGATCAATAAAGCGGTCGAAATCTTTTTAGGGGAAATAGAACAAGAGATGCACAAGATTTTGACAAAAGCTGATTAAACCTATGGGGGTGCTCTCTCCTCCCAGCACCCCCGCCCTTTCCTAACAACTTTTAAGTAATGCATGATTTACGCTACGGGTGGATTGTGCGCAAATTAAGGAAATAAATCATGGAAAAGAAATATGAACTGACAGATGAAACAATCGAAGTTGGGCGCAAAACGCTCCGCCGCATTCGTGCATTGAGAGATTTGGAGGACGTCAAGCAAGGTGATCTTGGCGGCTATATCGAGAAAGAAGACAATCTATCGCATCATGGTAATTGCTGGATTGGTGGTTATGCAACAGTCTATGGTTATGCCAAGGTTTTTGGTGATGCTAAGGTTTACGAAAATGCACAAGTTTATGGTGATGCGCATATTTACGGTCATGCAAAAATTTACGGTGAAGCATGTGTATGTTGGAACGACTGGATTGATGACGATAGAAGAATCTCAACTAGAAAACAAACCAGATGAGAAAATATGAATTGACTGATGAAACAACAGAGGTTGATGGATTTACGCTTCACCGAATTAGAGCATTAAGAGATTTTGGTGGCGTCAAGAAAGGTAACCTTGGGGGCTTTATAGAGGATGAGGACAACCTAAGTCATGAAGCCAACTGTTGGGTTAGTGATGAAGCTATGGTTTATTGTGGTGCCGAAGTTTACGACAGCGCTAAAGTGTTTGATAACGCGAAAGTTGCTTATTTTGCACGCGTTTATGGCAATGCACAAGTTTATGATAACGCAAAAGTATATGGGGGGATATTTTTGGGGACGCACAAATTTACAAATATGCAATTATTGATGGTGATCCAAGAATTTATGGCGACGTAAAAATTTATGCCGATTACAAAATTGTTTACAAAGAAAAGACAGAAAACTTAACAGGGGACGACGTTCCTTTCTAGCAACACAAACAAAATTTTAACACCAGCGTGATTCACGCCACGAGTGAATTACATCTAAAATGAAGGGGAATAAACATGCCACACCGCCCACCTACTATCACGCAACCAGCTATTGCTCGTGCTTTAAGAGAAGCTAAAAAACAAGGATGTGAACTCATAGAAATCAAACCTACAGGGGAATTATTAATTCATATCAATAAAACCATAACACCAACAACGACAGATAATACTTATAGCATTGACGATTTTCCACCGCTTGAAAACGAGCAAGAAGACTACGAGACCAGCAAAAGCTGCCCCTCTGTCGACGGTATAAAGTTTTAGCCATGCCAAAACGCCGTCCACCGCATCTTGTTCGTGAACGTACACGCCATGGTAAAGTTATATGGTATGTACGTATTGGTCATGGACCACGGTTTCGGATTGAAGGAACCTATGGAACGCAAGAGTTTGTTGACAATTATACGCTGGCTATTAAACAAGCGCAAAATGGCTCCTCCAAAACAAAGAGGCGTACCAGACTCACAGAAGGGTCTTTCGATTGGTTGTTACATCAGTATTTACAAAGCATGCAATGGCATAATCAATCAGAATCTACTAAAAAAGTTAAATATCGAATTCTGAATAATGTTTCTAAACATATCGGTGATCGTGCATATAAAAGCATAAACAAACAACACATTCTTGACGCAGTAGAAAGAAGACGAGAGACTCCCGCAGCGGCAAGACATTTTTTAACGGCTTTAAATGGTCTTTTTAATTGGGCGGTTGATAATGATCTTTTGAATAGAAATCCTGCTTTTAATATAAAGCCGCCAAAATCCTTTAACGCAGAAGGGTTCATACCATGGTTAGAAGAAGATATTGACAAATATTATCACCGTTGGTCACATGGTACACATGAACGCGTCTGGATTGATGTTCTTCTTTATACAGGCTTGCGTCGTGGTGATGCCGTTGGTATCGGCTGGAAAGATGTCAAAGATAATATCATTTATCTCAAAACAGAAAAGAGCCAATTTAAAACAGATGTTTTTCTTCCTATTTTACCAGAACTAGAGGAAACACTTAAAATTGGACCTATTGGAGATGAAACATTTATTTGTGGTAAAGGTGGAAATAAGCTTGTCAAAGAAAGTTTTGGCAACCTCTTTCGTGAAGCATGTAATGCAGCAGGTATTAAAAAATCAGCGCACGGATTGCGAAAATTAGCAGTAACACGTGCAGCCAATGCTGGTGCGACAGTTTCGCAAATGAAAGCGCTTTTTGGCTGAACAGAAGATAACATGGCATCCCTCTATACCAAAACAGCCGATAGAAAACGACTTGCAATAGAAGCAATCAAAAAACTTCAAAAAAGTTAGAAGCATAGTTGACAGTAAGAAAACAAACCAAAGCCCCATCAAAATTATGAATGAAATTAATGCGGCGTTTGAGGTGCATCAGAAACCAGAGGAGAAATAGGTGGTTGTGTCTGTTGCATTGTTTGCCATAAATTATAATTCGTTTGCATATCCAGCCAAAATTTTGCTTTACTAAAACCAGCTAGTTCTAATTTCACTGCAAGTTCGGTACTCATAGAGGCATGTCCGTTAATCACTCTTGATAGAGAAGCTCTTGTCATATGGAGATGATCAGCTAACTTTTGTATTGTTATCCCCATTTCTTCTAAGAAAGCTACTTTTAGAACTTCGCCCGGATGTGCGGGGTTATGCATCATTTGTTTTCGTTCCTTTCATCAATGGTAATCTTGATAATCAACAAGCTCCACATCTGTTCCTATAAAGCGAAAAGTAACACGCCAATTTCCATTCACCCATATGGAATAATATCCCATAAGTTCACCTTTAAGAGGATGCATTTTAAAGGCAGGCGCTTTCAACATTTCAGGCATCGTAGCACTTGTTAAAGCTGTCAAGATAACGCGTAATTTTTTTACGTGATTTGGTCGAATAGCTTTTGTGGAACCCGTTGTATAAAATAATTTTAAGCTCTTATGTTTGAAACTCACAATTGCGATTACCGCCCCTTATCGTATATCGTCACTATACGATCAATAAAAATAAGAGTCAAGCGCCCTGCTAGCAAATCCAGTTATCTAGATAAAATGATTGGGTATAAGCTATAAAAAAGTTAGGGATAGGTAGAAAATAAGTTAAAAGAATCAACGGAATCAAAACTCCCGAACTTTTATATAACCTATTGATTTGATTAAATATTGGCTGGGAGTACGTGAATTGGCAATGTAAGTGTATTTTGTTTGAGACGCTCTGTTTTTCGTGAGGGGACTTACTCCATTAAAGAATACGATAAACAAAAGCATGAGGTAATGCATAATCTCTTCATAAGATATTACCGTGGATGCTTTGGAAAGCTGCAAAAACGAATCAAAAGAAAATATTTTTTTACTTTTTAAGCTTTTTATTCCTCTCAAATTGATTGTATAGTTGCTTTGGAAATTACACAAACAGACCCGATACAATAATCTACCCTCGTCTAGCAAAAGCTATTACAGCAAGAAAAGTAGGCGCTTTATTAAGCAAGCAATATCATAAAACGACGAATAGATCAGCAATGGAGTGGAAAGGACGTACTGAATTTATAATAGCACCCAACCACGCTTTTTTAAAAGGACAACGCGCTTTAAGATGAAAACCTTCCACTAATAAATCCGTAAGTTCTTATCTTTTTTACTAGAGAATTATATAGATAAAAAATCAACGCATTTTTTCTTAAAACAGCTGTAGCCAATTGACCTTTGTTTTTTTGTTTAGCTTATTTATAGAAGCAACTTGATCGAATGGCATCGGCTTATCAACCATGATAGGACCAATTTCTGGCAATTTAACTGCAACAGTTTTATTACGTTGTTCCTGTTCAACAGCAGCTGCTTTAGCTAATTCTTCTTTGTTTCCTGTATTGCGCTTCTCTTTTAACAAAACAGTTTCTCTTTTTTTCAAAGCATTTTCTGACGCCAATGAATATGAGGCAGCATTTCCAGGAGTATAAGAGGCCATTAAATATGCACCATCATAATAGCCAACGGGTGCTTCAGCAATATATTCTACTTTAACATCTGCGACCCCCCTATCTACATACCCCAGTATTGCCGCAGCTTGCCTTGATAAATCAATGATTCTGTCTTTCATAAAAGGTCCGCGATCATTCACTCTAACAATGATTGAAGATCCATTTTTCAAATTAGTAACACGAGCATAGCTAGGTAAAGGCATTGTAGGATGAGCAGCAGTCAAAAGATTCATGTCATAAATTTCACCGTTGGCAGTTAAACGTCCATGAAAATCTGAACCATACCATGATGCTTCGCCAACACGTTTATAAGTCGGATCATTTTGAGGATAATACCACTTTCCTTTTATTTGATAAGGTTTACCAACAACAGCTCGTCCACGCTTTTTTTCTTCCGATTGTTTCTTCTTATTGGATACTTGTTGAGGTAGGACAGAAGTGTTCACGTCAATTGGTTTATTATGATAGGAATCTTTTATTGAAAAATTCATAGTTTGGCTTGCGCAACAAGATACCAGTGACTGAGAAATGACGATCATAGAAAACAATTGAAGTGTTGGTTTAATAATAAAAGTAAATTTCTTTTTTCTATTTGAAGGCATCTATTCAGTCCACTTATTTCTGTTAAGTACTACTGTAAAAACCACGTCACGCTTTTTGTACGCGACGGAAGAATTTACGTTTTTAAATGATTTCCCTCGCGCATATACCACTCTTGAATTTGTCCCTTTTATCAAGAAATTAACACATTGTTAACCTTTTTATGATTTTCGTAAGAAATAAATGTACTATAGTAGATGTTAAAAAGAATAAAAAATAAATAAATCAACATCTTATAGAAAAGTCATTTCATAATATAAACTGTGAATAAGTGGTGATTTTAGCAACTTGTTTTGCGAATCATGTAATGCAGTAGGTATAAAAAAATCAATCTATAGATTGAGAAAAGGAGCAACCACATGTGCTGCCAACATAGGTACAACCGTATCGTAAGCTTAAAGCTCTTTGTTGTTGGACAGGAGACAGCATAGCATCGCTCTATTCCAAAATATCTGATAGAAAATGACTGGCTATAGAATCAATAAGAAACCCCAAAAAGAATCAAAACAAGAAAGATTCTTAAATTTTTGTATAGTCTATTGATATTATTTAAAGTTGGTGAGCGCGCAGGGATTCGAACCCTGGACCTACTGATTAAAAGTCAGTTGCTCTACCAGCTGAGCTACGCGCTCTCACACAAGCTATCTAGTTTGGAGACTATCTAATTTGCAGAAAGTGAAGGGAACATACGGTTGACTTTTCATTTGGTCAACACCTTTTGAAGAAAAATATTATTATTTTCTTCAGTTATCAATAATTTTCCGTTTTCCCTCCCTTTTTTCATCATTGTATAGGTACTCTTTAATCTTCTTTTTGAAGTTTCAATCAAGGAACAATTTCACTGCGAAATATTGCATAGATTCGAAGCGCTAAAATTATAAGAAATTACCCCTTCCCTCACATGGCTTGTTGAGCATAATGGATAGAGAAGAAAAATACTTTTTACTGTAATATCATTTTCTCACTTGAGTGAGAGATCTCAAATACTGTGAGATTCTCTCATTTCAAATCTGTTTATCTTGAAACAATAAAAAGCATTTTTTGACCGATACAAGTGAGAGAATAAAACTATAAAAAATAAATGAAAATACCTTTTATGCCTCCTTTCAATAACTAAAAATTATCGCAACATTAGGGTTCAGTAAAATAGTATATAGCGGTTGGCACGTTAGACCTGAAAATGGGATAATGAGAAACAATTGCATTTTGAGGGTGTGATTTTTATTCATGCATAATGAATATATAACGAAAGCCAATTTATTCTATAGAATAAAGCAGACATGAAGCAAAAATTTAGTGTTGGATAATTCAGTCACAGCTATAGAGTACTTTTATACATTGTTTAATATTAATGTAGATATATAATATATAAATAATAATTTTATAAAATGATTAAAGTAAGTTTTATATAAATAATAATTTAAATATGTCTATAAATAAATGTATTGCTTCATTAACTTAAATTATAAGATCAAAAATAAATAAAATAATTTTGATTTTGCGAGAAAAATTTGTAAAAGTGTTATATATACATGTATTTTTACTTTACTCCTTTTTTATTATTTTGATTGGAATATTGAATGCTAACATGTAAACAATATGAGCTACTCTTGTTTATTCATAACCATATAAAAGAAACAGGTGTTCCTCCTTCTTTTGAAGAAATGAAAAATGCATTAGAACTTTCTTCAAAGTCTGGTATTCATAAGCTCATTATAGCCTTAGAACAACGAGGGTTTATACGTCGTTTACCCAATCGCGCTCGTGCAGTGGAAGTGATTCGACTCCCTGAGAAAATAACATTTAATCTTTCTTTAGCACGTAAAATTTCTCCCAATATGATAGAAAGAAATAAAAGGGAAATATCAAAAAGCTTGAGTAACCTTGACAACTTTGATGAAGAAGAAAAAAAAAATATCACCATTCCTATCATGGGACGTATTTCTGCGAGCGTGCCCGCCTCTGCTATACTACAACAAATAAACACTCTTTCTCTCCCACGCAATATGGTTAATACAGGTGAGCACTACGCATTAGAAGTTAAAGATAATTCTATGATGGAGGCTGGTATCCTTGATAAAGATACGATCATTGTGAAACGTCAAAATACAGCAATAACAGGTGAAATTATTGTTGCGTTTATTGATAAAAAAGAAGCCACATTAAAACGTTATCGACGCAAAGGCGCTTCTATTGCATTAGAAGCCGCAAATCCTCATTATGAAGCACGTACATACGAATCCGAGCGTGTAGAAATACAAGGTAAACTTACCGGACTTATTCGCAAATATTAAAAATAAACCTTATAGTACGCGATAGATATCGCAATAAGAAGCTGTTGAGTATTTTTTATTGCGCCACACGCAGTTGATTTCCTCTCCACGGCCAAAGGATGCCCCAATTCGGTCTATAAACAATTCAGATCCTTATCGAGCGGGTTTCATTTTCCCTTCCCTCCATGTCCTTCACTTACGCAAGGCGTGACAAGTAAGCTTTAAAATATTCACCACGTACTTTATAAAAGAACTTGAATGCTTTGAAGGAAGCAGCCTTATATCATCGTCCTCAATAAAAGAATTTTACGATATAATAAGATAAAATTGTATGCATGCATAAAAATACATAAAATTTTGTAGAAAAAAATCAAATAACTTTGTAACAGATTGTATTGCATAGGTATAAAAATAAAGAACATTATTTTTAAGTTATAAAAAGCCTAACTCAATCATTCATAGTAATTGTAGGATCATCATGGTAGCACCTCGTATTAGTTTTGTCTCCCTCGGATGCCCAAAAGCACTCGTAGATTCTGAGCGAATTATTACACGCCTTCGCTCTGAAGGGTATGAAATTTCACGTCAACATCAAGGAGCTGATGTCGTTATTGTGAATACCTGTGGCTTTCTTGACTCGGCAAGGAGAGAATCATTAGCCAATATTGATGAAGCTCTCAAAAAAAATGGAAAAGTTATTGTAACAGGGTGTCTTGGTGCTGATCCTGATGTTATTCGCCAAACGTATCCTAATGTATTGGCTATTACAAAACCGCAAGCTTATGAAAGTGTTATAGAAGCTGTTCATACAGCAATTCCTCCTGTTCATGATCCTTTTCTTGATTTAGTTCCTCCCCAAGGTATTCGTTTAACACCTCGCCATTACGCCTACTTAAAGATTTCTGAAGGATGCTCTAACCAGTGTAGTTTTTGTATCATCCCTACTCTGCGTGGTGATCTCACTTCACGTCCCATCAGCGATGTTCTTCGTGAAGCTGAAAAACTCGTGCAAGCGGGTGTAAAAGAACTTTTAGTTATTTCACAAGATACAAGTGCTTATGGTATTGATCTTAAATATCTCGAAAATTCTTGGAAAGATCGTACAATCAAAACAAAATTCTTTGATCTTTGTCGCGAACTAGGCGATATGGGTATTTGGATACGTATGCATTACGTTTATCCTTATCCCCATGTTGATGAAGTTATCGAACTTATGGCTGCAAAAAAAATTCTTCCTTATCTGGATATTCCTTTTCAGCATGCATCACCAGCTGTTTTGCGTCATATGAAGCGTCCTGCACTCATAGAAAAAACAAACCGTAGAATTGAAAAATGGCGAAAAATATGTCCAGATCTTGCTTTGCGATCAACATTTATTGTTGGTTTTCCTGGTGAAACGAATGAAGATTTTAATATCCTGTTAGAATGGTTAGAAGAAGCAAAAATTGAACGCGCTGGGTGCTTTAAATATGAAGAAGTAAAAGGAGCCGCCGCAAATGATTTGGGATTAGAAAATATTCCTGAAGAGGTGAAAGAAAATCGCTGGCATCGTTTTATGGCAAAACAACAACAAATTTCCACACATCTTTTAAAGAAAAAAATTGGAAAAAGACTCCAAGTGCTTATCGATGAAAGTCAAGGAAAAGTTGCCAAAGGTCGTAGTCAATATGATGCTCCAGAAATAGATGGTGTTGTCCATATATCATCACGACGCCCGTTGCGTGTTGGTGAATTTGTCAGCGTTAAAATTGAACAGTCGGATGCCTATGATCTTTATGGTGTAGCAGTTTGAAAATTTAACTTCTTCCCTGTCCTCAATGATGAAGATTTCTATCGGCATTGGTTTATAAAAAGATCAGCTACTCACAATCGAACTTGATCACTTATGTAACTCACTTCATAAGAATTCACGAGCAATCGTTACCCTGAATGTTTCTATACACTAATACCAAGCAGTTATATATTCTCTTAATTTAATGCCTTAAATGAGCCTTAAACGACGATGACGGCGGCGCAAAAGAATAAAATCCACAAGGTTCACCATTTTTACTTAACAAAAGAGCAAATCGACAATCGTACTATTTTCCCATTTTTCATATTGCGACAGTTATTAATAAGTGAAAGGAAACTTTTTTCAATAGTGTTTTATGCACACAAAAATTTCCTTTGTGATATGCAGGCGGATGTTTTTTATGGATGCAATATAAGAGAATTTGAAACAAAACAATCTTACGGTATTTAAATGAAAAAAATAAATTATCATTATAAATAAGTATCTTATCTTAAACTCTTTGAACTTATTTTTTAAATATCTAATCTTTATTAACAGGTCTTAAAATCAAAGAATTTCTTATCAAGCAAATGACTTGGGCGTACATTTGTTAAAGCGCGAATCATCGTATCTTTACGTCCTGGCATTTTCCTTTCGATATTTTTCAGCATTTCTTTCATTGCATTACGTTGTAAACCATCTTGACTACCGCAAAGATTACAAGGAATAATCGGAAATTGCATTGCTTGAGAAAATTTTTCCATATCCTCCTCAGCTGCATAAACAAGAGGACGTAACACAAAAAGATCTCCTTCATCATTTTTAATTTTTCCAGGCATGGCAGCTAATCGGCCACCGTGAAACAAATTCATAAAAAATGTTTCTAAAACATCATCACGATGATGACCTAAAACTAATGCAGAACATCCCTCTTCACGTGCAATACGATAGAGATTACCACGTCGTAATCGAGAACAAAGTGAACAATATGTCTGCGACTCTGCCAATTTATCTGTAACAATGGAATAAGTATCCTGATATTCAATACGATATGGAATTTTATAAGAACTTAAAAAGTCTGGAAGAATATGCTTAGGGAATCCTGGTTGCCCTTGATCAAGATTACAGGCAAGAATTTCAACGGATAAAATCCCTCGCCATTTTAAGTCTAAAAGAAGCGCTAATAAACCATAAGAGTCTTTTCCACCCGATAAAGCAACAAGCCATTTTTTTCCTGTAGAGAGCATAGAAAAATCATCCAAAGCTTGTCGCATATGACGCAAAAGTCGTTTGCGCAATTTATTAAATTCTACGCTTGAAGGAGCAACACGAAACATTGGATGACAACTATCTGCTTCGCTTATTAAAGGATCATCTCTCCCTTCGTTTTCTTCTATTGCCTGATATTCAACGGAAATATCATTCATAATACTATATCCTGCATAAGTAACAGCTTGTTTTGCAAAGATAAAAACAAATATTAAAGCAAGCTTACATTTATGTTTTTTGAATTCATAAATTAGATACACAAAAAAGAAATGGAACTATATAAGTTTATGGCTATAAAACATAGCAATAAACTTAATATAGAACCATTCACAAAAAGTACTTATTAACTTCAAAGATTGTAAAAACAACACAATATTTTGAAGTTATAATAATAGAAGAGAAAAACAACTTCTCTTGCAGAAAAATTATCGAGAATAAAATTCAACAACCAAATTAGGTTCCATTTGCACAGCATAAGGAACATCTGCAAAAGCAGGAATACGCGTAAAGGTTGCTTTCATCTGTTTATGATCTGCTTCAATATAATCAGGGACATCACGTTCTGCCAATTGCACTGATTCTAAAACTAAAACAAGTTGTTTTGATTTTTCCCGAACCTCAATAACATCACCAGGTTTACAACGATAAGATTGAATATTTGTGCGCCGACCATTTACATTAACATGACCGTGATTGATAAATTGGCGAGAAGCGAAAATCGTAGGCACGAATTTTGCACGATAAACAACAGCATCCAAACGTGATTCTAACAGACCGATAAGATTTTCACCAGTATCACCCCGTCGACGAGCAGCCTCTTCATAGGTTTTATGAAATTGTTTTTCTGAAATATCTCCATAAAACCCTTTCAATTTCTGTTTAGCGCGCAACTGCACCCCATAGTCAGAAAGTTTTCCTTTACGACGCTGTCCATGCTGACCTGGACCATAATCACGACGATTGACAGGAGATTTCGGACGCCCCCAAATATTTTCTCCCATACGACGGTCAATTTTATACTTTGTTGTTTCGCGTTTACTCATCGCATTTCCTTATAAAATAAAACACGAGATCTCAAGACCCCAAGGAAACGCGCCCTCCTCTGCCTTTAAATACTAAAGACTGACAGAATACCTTAACATATTAATATGCAAAGTTATCCACGGGACACGTCAATTAATGCTATTTTCTTGAAAAAACAGCTAGATCATCATTATTGGTCTCGTAACCCAAAGTCAACTCCTTTCATGAGTTTTAAGCCAAATCCTTTAAACAAATTCTCCGTTAAAGAAGTGATATTTTTCGATGTTAACAACGCAAAATCTTGATATTTCTTTATATATTGATCGTGTACTTTTTCCGACAGTGGTAATAATGATCTGATATGTTTGGCAATCGCTTTCGCCGGATCAATCCACTCAACGGACCATAAAGCATGTTCACGAAAGAAGTTAATCAAAAAAGGATAATGTGTGCAGGCTAAAACAATAACATCAGTATATTGTCCATTTTTTTCCACAAAACATGGCAGGATTTCTTTTCTTAACTCTTCTGAATCGATAGATTTTCCCCGTAAATAATCTTCAGCAAATCCAGCCAGTTTTTTACTTCCCACAAGCTGAACATGACACTGTCCAGCAAAAGAGTTAATTAATTCATTTGTATAGGCACGTTTAACTGTTCCAGGAGTAGCTAATACGGAAATAAAACCAGATTTTGTTTGTTCAGCAGCTGATTTAATTGCAGGAACCGTTCCTACAAAAGGGACATGAGGAAAATTCTGTCGTAAATCTGCCATCATCAGTGTAGAAACGGTGTTGCAAGCAATCACACATAAGGCTGGATTGTAGCGTGTTAAGAGATTTGTAAAAATCTTTAAAATACGCTCTTTCAAAATATTTTCTTTCCAATTTCCATAAGGAAATCCTGCATCATCAGCAACATAGATAAACTGCATTTCAGGGATAAGAATACGTGCTTCCCTGAACACTGTTAAACCACCAATACCGCTATCAAAAAAAAGAACAGGTCGTTCATCCATTAATTTTCACACTTATTTTTATTTTTTTTACGATCACGCTCTTCAGGTGCTCTACTCCCCCGTGGATATTGTGGCGAAAAATGATCCAAAGAAGATATAATGCCTCGTAATAAACGAACCTCAGGTTCACTAAAGTTAGCGCGCGTAAAAACAGAGCGCAAATTTGCAAGCATTACTTCTTTGCGCTCAAGGGGTCTAAAATACCCACGGATATTCAAAGCCTCTTCTAACTGAGATAAAAAACCATGAAATATTGTTTTATTTGCAGGTTCCATCTCTGCGGCACGAAATGCCGTATCACTGACATTCTCTAGACCTGTTTTCATCCATTCGTAAGACATCAAAAGAACCGCTTGCGCAATATTAAGTGACGCAAAAGCAGGATTAACTGGAAAAGTAATAATTTCATCAACAAGGCTGATTTCATCATTTTCTAATCCCCATCTCTCTCTTCCAAAGACAATACCTGTCTTATGTCCGATACTTTCACGCTGACGTAATACGTTTGCTGCTTCGACAGCACTTTTTACAGTTTTAAATCCGCATCTTTCACGTGCTGTTGTGGCAAAAACATAGTGTAAATCTGCAATTGAATCACGCAATGTATTAAAAATCACAGTGTTGTTAATGACATGATCAGCTTTACTTGCAGCAGCTATAGCTTTTTCATTTGGAAACATTTCTCGAGGTTTGACTAACCGAAGCTTAGAAAGCCCAAAATTTGCCATTGCCCTTGCGACCATACCAATGTTTTCAGGAAGCTGCGGTTCAACTAAAATAATAATGGGACCATTTGTTAAATTTTCACGATTCTTATTCGTTCCAGCCATCAATCTTACCTAGTTTCACTTAAACTATCTCCCTCTCCACTATTTTTTACGAAACCTTCTTCACAGTACTCTAATGCTGTTTAATAATAAATTATAGACAATGTTATCTTTTCACTCAAAGATAATAAATTTTAAAAGCCATTAAAGTGAACGATGGAATTTATAACAATTTATATAGGATATCGTAGCCTTTTTTACATCAATTTTATCTTTTTTATAAGGAATAGCTCCTACAAATCATAATCTCAGTTGAATTATGAAATCATAAATCCTAAAAAAGGGATATGCACTTTATTCCCAAACTTTTTCCTGCAAAGCTTATCCGTCGTTATAAACGTTTCCTTGCGGATGTTCAACAAGATGATCAGCATGTCCTCACCGTGTCTGTACCTAATACAGGATCAATGCTTGGATTAACAGCTTTCAACTCCAATATCTGGCTTTCATATCATAATAACATCAAACGAAAATATGCCTATCAATTAGAAATTATTGAAGCCGATAATACTTTGGTTGGCATTAATACTGCTTTACCCAATAAACTTGCATTAGAAGCAATTCAAAACGGATTACTACCAGAATTAAGTGGATATAAAACAATTTTAAAAGAACAACGCTATGGAACACAATCACGAATTGACTTTCTTTTACGTGATGACATTCTTCCTGACTGTTACCTAGAAGTCAAAAATGTTCATTTTATTCGTCAAAAAGGATTAGCAGAATTTCCTGATAGTAAAACAAAACGTGGAGCACGTCACCTTGATGAACTCATAGGAGTTGTACAACAAGGAAAAAGAGCTGCTATGCTTTATATTATTCAACGAGAAGATTGCGCAGCTTTTACAATCTGTCATGATCTTGATCCACTCTATGGACGTAAATTTGATTTAGCATTAAAATCAGGAGTAGAATGTTATGCTGTAAAGTGTCACGTAAGTGTAGAAGGCATTTTTCCGATTCAGAGAGTAAAAATAGAAAATAGAAGAAACAATGACTGAGTATATCGAATATAATAAAAGCCCTTTAAAATTTAATGGAAAAATCCGCATTTTCGATGATTATGCTTTTGCTAAAATGCGTGAAGTTGGTCGTATTGCTGCAGAATGCCTTGATGCGCTTAAGGATATTATTAAGCCGGGCGTTACTACGCAAGAAATAGATGATTTTGTATTCATTTTTGGTGCTAGTAGAGGAGCACTTCCTGCTGATCTAAATTATCATGGATACAGCCATTCATGCTGTACATCTATCAATCACGTTGTCTGTCATGGCATTCCCAATAAAAGACCCTTGCAAGAAGGCGATATTGTAAATGTTGATGTAACCTTTATCCTTGATGGGTGGCATGGGGATTCAAGCCGAATGTATCCTGTTGGGAAAATCAGGCGTGCTGCAGAACGCCTGCTAAAAATAACCTATGAAAGTCTTATGAAAGGAATCGCTGTCGTTAAGCCTGGAGCAACGACAGGTGATATTGGGGCAGCCATTCAACAGTATGCAGAATCTGAACGCTGTTCAATTGTGAGAGATTTTTGCGGACATGGTATCGGCCAGCTTTTTCATGATGCTCCCAATATCCTCCATTATGGAAATCCTGGAGAAGGAATAGAATTAAAACAAGGTATGATGTTTACAATTGAACCCATGATTAACCTTGGTAAACCACAAGTTAAGATTTTATCTGACGGTTGGACTGCTGTTACCCGTGACCGCTCTCTGACAGCACAATATGAACATACAATTGGTGTCACAAATGAAGGGTATGAAATATTTACACAATCTCCTAAAAATATTTTTTATATTCCAAATTCGCATACCTAACGCAATGTAGAGATGTTATGGCTAAAAAAATAAATCAAAAGGAAGATACTCAAAGTAATCAGTTTGCATTAACATCGAGTTCTCCACTCACCCCAGTATCAGAAAGAAAAAGTGAAGACCCCCAGAAAAACGCACAGCTTCATAAACATTATCAAGGACATCGTGAGCGTCTTCGGAAGCGCTATTTAAAGTCAAAAGGAAATGCAATCGAAGATTATGAATATCTTGAATTATTGCTTTTTCGCACAATACCCCGTGCAAACACAAAACCCATAGCTAAAAATTTGATAGCGCGCTTTGGTTCATTAGCTGATGTGTTGGGAGCAGATATTCACCGACTTCAAGAAATTCCAGGATGTGGTCCTGCCACTGCAATTGATTTAAAAATTATTTCAGATGTTGCTGGACGTCTTGCTCGTGCGCAATTGTTTAAACGCGATATCTTTTCATCATGGGATAAAGTGTTAGCTTATTGTAAAGCTGTTATGGCTCACGAAACACGTGAACAATTTCGTATTTTGTTTCTTGATAAGAAAAACGGCTTACTTGCTGATGAGGTGCAACAAACTGGAACCATTGATCATACACCTGTTTATCCTCGTGAAGTTATTTCTCGAGCTTTAGAGTTATCTGCATCAGGACTTATCTTAGTCCACAATCACCCCTCTGGCGATTCCACCCCCTCTGATGCAGATATAACAATGACATATAGATTAAAAGATGCAGCAAATGCATTAGGCATTATTATCCATGACCATCTTATTATTGCACGAAATAACCATACGAGCTTTAAAGCGTTAAAACTTATATAAATCTTATGGGATAAAAAGATTCATTTAACTATGAATAACGAATCATTTTTCTAAATCAATATCTAATATAGCCATTGAGAAATTATAGGAGAGCTCATCTTCATCTTCATCTCGATAGATAATGCCTAAAAACTCATCTCCCACATAAACCTCACAAGAATCACTCTTTTTAGGCCGTGCTCTGACTTGCAATGCTGAGTTTTGGAATATATTTTTTAAATAATTATCAAGTTTTTTTATTTCATCAGCATTCACTATGCTCTCCTGTTTTTTTGAAACGACTAAAATAATTGCGTGTCGCGCAAATAAGACACTCCCATGATTCTGTAAAGTCAGTAAAAAATCTTAATCTAAGCATTTACTTAATATTACATATATCTACAACGTTCTTTATACATTCATAAAGAAATTTTACAAAAGGTCTATCATTATTAAATATACCCGTATAGATTAAAAAATGGCAAAAAACTGTATATTTTTAATAATTTTACTTTATTTCCAATTTTAGCATCTGCGTTTAGAATGCATATTCGTAAGAAAAATTGATCAATAATTTCTAATTTTTTCCTTTTATAAAAAATAAAAATAACAATATTTTTTTTATTTAAAACTACATTTTTTAGCAAAAAATATTATTACATCATTCAAAAATAATTCTTTTTAATAACTTTTAAAGTATAATTATCTAACCTTAGAAAAATTACATCTCTAAAAAATATACAAAATAAGCTAATAAGAGTTTATTTTTCTTCCCGTTTTTTATAAAACTTATGTCACAACAGAAAAATTTTTAAATAAGCTTTTTTCAATTTATACGAGATAAAAATACTGAGTATTTTTGTAAATGCTAAAAACTATGAAGAATGCTTATCTTATAGGATAACGAGAAAGAAAATCTATAACACCTTTTTTATAAACTTTATCGCCTACAGCAAGCATATGATCTCGACCAGGAATTGATAAAGCTTCACCACAAGGCAATAAAGCTGCTAATGGCTCTGCAGCACCGCCAATTTCATCTAATGAACCAACGGCAACAAGTGCAGGTTGCTTAATTTTGTAAACTTCAGACGCCGTTAACTCCTGTTTTGATGTAATGATACAAGCAGCAAGAGCACGCCTATCGCTTTTCGTTTGATCTGCAAATTTACGGAACATTAAACCGCGCGTATTGGTAATGGTAGAAATATCTTCTGCTAAAAGTGCCTCAGCAACAGGCTCCCAATTTCCCGCTCCCGTTACCATACCAATACCTAAACCACCAAAAATAACACTGTGTACATATGTTGGATGCAAAAGAGCCATGAAAGCACTAATACGAGCCCCCATAGAATATCCCATAACATGGGCTTTAGATATCTCTAAATGCTGTAGTAACTTTATTGCGTCACCAGCCATAGCTTGAGGTGTATAAAAGACAGGATCATAACTTTTAACTGAATCTCCGTGACCGCGATTATCAAGAGCAATAACACGATATCCTGCTTCAGTGAGAATGCGAAACCAACCTGTTGCATACCAATTCACTCGTGCAGAAGATCCAAAACCATGGATCAACAAAACAGGTGCGCCCTGCCCTTCTTCTCGATAAGCAAATCGCAAACCATTATATTCAAAAAAACGAATATCTTCAGCGGTCATTTTTTATTGCACTTCCCACAAAGTACAGGATGAATAACACGTTGCCCTTTTTGTATCTTTTTTTCAGAAACTTCACCAGCGTTGATCTCAAGTGCAAAAGCTGCAGGAACTTCTGATGAAATGGTATTTGTCGAAAATGGAGAAGTGTTTTCAATAATCGATACAATAATTCCCTCAGAGTTTAAGAAAATCATATCTAAAGGTAAAGGCGTATTTGCCATCCACATAAAAATTTTCTGTTCATCTCCCGATTGAGAACTTTTTAGCGGCTTAAAGAGCATTGCACGATCGCGTGGAAAATCAGTCCGATACATTAAACCAGCTGCTGCTTGAGACGGCGTAAAAGCAACCTCTACCTTATAAAAAACCGTACCTTGCTTTGTATGTATTTCTAAAGGAATCGGATGAACAGGAATTTCTATGGGCTTTTTTGCTACAACAACACGCATTTCTAACATAAAAAGCATTACCAGTAAAACAATATACCCCTTTTTAAAAGGCTTTAACATTCTTGTCTCCACCACAGAAAAATTTAAAATTTTGTTTCTAAAATAAAAAGTACCAGAGTTTAAAAGTCAAAAAAATAAGAGGATTGCTTCCTTGTTGTTTTCTATTTTCTTTCAACGTAATATGCGCAACTTTCTCCATTTGGTTTATGGATTCACTAGAGTCATATTCTCTTTAAAAATCTACCCTATAGCAATTTACGGAATAACCACCTTTAAAAACATAGAAAACATACTGTTTTCATTCGTGAAATTCAATGTGTCGCTAAAGGAATGCCTATATCCGGATAAATCTCTGCTGTCATTAAACCTTTTTCTCCTTTACCAAAACGTACAAGAACAACTTGGCCAGAACGAAGCTCTGCTAAACCAAAACGGCGCAACGTTTCCATATGAATAAAAATATCTTCTGTTCCTTGCCCACGACTAAGAAAACCATATCCTTTGTCACGATTAAACCATTTAACAATTGCACGTTCTAGTCCACTTTCTGGAGTAACAACAACATGGGTACGGGCTGGAACTTCTGATGGATGAATTGCTGAAGAACAATCTATGGATTTCACCTGAACGCACTTTAACCCTCTTTCAGTTTTTTCCACAGCACAAATAACTTTAGCTCCCTCCAAAGCTGTTTGAAAACCATCTCTTCGCATTACCGTAACATGCAATAATATATCGGGGAAATGAGGTAAATCAGGTACAATAAATCCATATCCCTTACTACCATCAAACCACTTAATGACACCACTGATTTCGATAATCTCCCCACAAGCACCTATACTATCTTCAGATAGGGGACAATCTTTTAATGCATCCTTACTCGTCATAATAACGTGATCCTGTAGCTTATAAATTGTACGATATTGATTCTCTAGGTTTAAGTAAACATTGCTCTTGTATCAACACGCAAGCCCCAAGATAAGATTTCCCCATATTGTCGTGTCTTCTATGTTAATGTCAGAGAATATCAACATGAATATTTATAAAACTATTTGATTGTAAGCTTTACATATCTTACAAGGAGTGCCCTACAAAAGAGGTTATATGAAAGGTTTTTTTACATAATGATATTTTCATAAATGTGTAACTTGCATGATGAAGAAGTTCAATATAAGGTGAAAAAACAACAATTCAATTAAGGAAAATGCGCAATGCAATTGAAAAAAATCCTTACGACAATCACAGCATTCATGGCATTTACAGCAAATGTTTATGCAAGTGAACCTATCAAAATTGGTGTTTATCTTCCATTAAGTGGTCAAAATGCATTTGGAGGTCAGCTTGAAATTAGAGGTATAGAATTAGCCCATAAAAAAATTCCAGAAATTTTAGGACGTAAAGTGGAACTTGTTATTATTGATAATAAGTCTGATAAAGTAGAAGCGGCTAATGCTGTTATGCGTTTAACAGCAAGTGAAAAAGTAAGTGGAATCATTGGTAGCTATGGTTCCTCACTTTCGTTGGCAGGTGGTGAAATATCTGAAAAAGCAAAGACTCCAACCATTGCCACTTCCTCAACGAGTCCTCTTGTTACACAGGGTAAAAAATATTATTTCCGCGCTTGTTTTATTGATTCCTATCAAGGGGTGGGAATCGCGACTTATATAAGTCAAACTTTACACGCAAAAAAAGCAGCTATCCTCAAAGATATTTCAAACGATTATGCCATTGGTCTTGCAAGCTACTTTATGCGTGCTTTCAAAAAATTAGGTGGTGAAGTTGTCTCAAATTTAAACTATAATTCTGGAGATCAGGATTTTTCAGCTGTTCTTACGCAAATTATCGCACAAAAACCTGATATCTTATTCATTCCATCTTACTTTTCTGAGGGTGCTATCATTATGAAACAAGCGCGAGAATTAGGAGCAAAGTTTCAAATTATGGGTGGAGATGCTATGGATAATCCAGAAACCATTGCGATTGCAGGAAAAGCTTCAGAAGGTTTCTTACATACGACACTTCCCTATAGTGAGGATATGCCAAATATGTCAGTAGCTGCGCAAGAATTCACAGCAGAATGGAAAAAAGAGTATCCTGACCAAGAGCCGAATATCAATTCTGTTTTGGGATATACGAGTTATATGATGTTCATGAAGGCTATTGAAAATGCTGGTAGCGCTGATCGTGAAAAAATTACTATCGCTCTTAGCAAATTAAAAGATTTTCAAACCCCCTTCGGTGATATGTCAATGGATGAAAATCATAACCCTAAGATTCCTATTGGTATCATTAAAATACAGGATGGAAAACGTGTTTATTTAGAAGAGGTTAAACCTGCTTTTTAATTAAAAAGTTTTACTTATTAAAATGCAAGAATTGGTTGAGGATCTTTTTCTCAACCAAAAACTTAGAAATTTCTTGTTATCCTATGTAAATTAACAAATGTGGAAGGATGAGAGATGAGCACTGAAATGTTCATCCAGTATTTTTTTAATGCACTGGCATTGGGATCTCTTTATGGGCTTATCGCTATTGGTTACACCATGGTCTACGGTATACTGAGACTCATTAATTTTGCTCACGGTGATATCTTCATGCTGGGAGCATATTTTGTTTTCTTTTCCACAATTAGCTTTATGCCTGCTTGGGCAGCACTCCTTCTTTTGTTTCTCGCGGCTCTTATTTATTATTCGGTCTTTATAGGGTTTAAAAAGCGCCCTTCAATTTATTGGATTGCTGTTTTTTTAATCCTTGCGTTAGGTTTTGTTTATTATTTTAAAATTTCTCCACAAGCTTTTACCCCGATTTGGGTTTTAGCTCTTTGTTTTTCTATTTTTATTACAAGTGCAGTGGGTATTGTTGTTGATCAACTTGCCTATAAACCTCTACGCCATGCTCCGCGTATCTCGGCACTTATCGGTGCAATTGGTGTTTCTTTTTTTATTGAAAATCTTTCTACTGTACTCTTTAGTGGTGTTCCAAAAGGTGTAAAACAACCAGATTTTCTTGTAACACCATTTTTATGGCATTTAGGATCAGGAGCAGATGGTATCATTAGAATTGCTCCCATGTCTCTGATCGTTCCCGTTGTGTCATTGATTCTTATTGTTTTACTGTTATGGATTATCCATAAAACAAAACCGGGTCTTGCTATGCGTGCAATCTCCCATGATATTGAAACGACGCGTTTGATGGGTGTGTCTGTCAATAAAGTTATTGCATTTACATTTGGAATAGGCTCAGCTCTTGCCGCTATAGCAGGTATTATGTGGTCTTTACGTTATCCTCAAATTCAGCCTTATATGGGCGTTCTTCCTGGTCTCAAAGCATTTATCGCTGCTGTTATCGGAGGTATTGGTTCGATACCAGGAGCAATGTTGGGAGGATTGTTATTAGGGTTTATTGAAATTATGATTATCGCATTTTTCCCCGCGCTATCTGGATATCGAGATGCCTTCGCTTTCATTTTATTGATTCTGATTTTATTGATATTGCCCACAGGATTAATGGGTAAAAAAAGTCAGGAGAAGATCTAATGGCAAAGTCAGTGACAACTGTTTTATCTTGTATAAGTGTTTTAGTTCTCATAGGTTTTTTATTTTATGCTGATAGCCATTTTAATGACTATACGCTTCGTATCATAAATCTGATTGCTATTAATGCGATATTGGCAATTTCGCTTAATTTGATTTACGGTTTTACAGGTATGTTTTCTCTTGGACATGCTGGATTTATGGCTATTGGTGCTTATGTTTGCGCAATTTTACTTCTTTCCCCTGAACAAAAAGAAATGATGTGGATTCTGGAGCCTATCGCTGAACCATTGTATCATCTGCAATTACCTTTTTTTGTCGCTGTTGTTATAAGTGGTATATGTGCTGCAGTTGTAGGTTTATTGATTGCTTTGCCAATATTACGTCTTGGTGGTGATTATCTTGGAATTGCAACATTGGGTTTTGCAGAAATTATTCGCATTGTCATTACGAACGCAACATCGCTTACAAATGGCTCTTTAGGTATCAAGGGAATACCTCAAAATGCAACATTATGGTGGAACTATGGTTGGTTAGCATTTACAGTTCTCTTTATTGTCCTTTTACTGCAAAGCAATACTGGTAACGTATTACGTGCCATTCGTGATGATGAAATTGCTGCGAAAACTATGGGAATTAACGCTTTTTTCTACCGTAGTTTTTCTTTTACTGTTGGAGCGTTTTTTGCAGGTATAGGTGGAGCATTAATGGCTGCTCTTATTTCAACCATTGATCCAAAAATGTTTAATTTTCTTCTAACTTTTAATATTTTGATGATTGTAGTTGCTGGTGGTCTCGGCTCAATTACAGGAAGCATTATTGGCAGCATTATTATTACAGTTATGCTTGAATGGCTTCGTATTATTGAAAGTCCATTTGACTTAGGTTTCATACATATTCCAGAAACACCAGGACTTCGCATGGTTGTTTTTTCTCTTTTATTGCTGGTAATTATCTTGTTTTGGAGAAAAGGGTTGATGGGACAACGAGAATTCTCATGGAATGGAATTTATAGCTTTTTGACACGCAAAAAGCTTTCTAATACTGAGGGAAAGCTATGAACGACACCATCCTTTCACTCAATAATATTATAATGCGTTTTGGCGGATTAGTTGCTGTAAATAATATTAATATGGCAATTAAACGAGGAAGTATTACTGGATTAATTGGTCCCAATGGTGCTGGAAAAACAACAGTTTTCAATATGATTTCTGGATTTTATGCTCCTACAAGCGGCATCATTCTTTTTGATGAGCAAAAAATTTCTGGAGCGCCTCCTTATATTATCTGTAGACGCCATATTGCCAGAACATTTCAAAATATTCGTCTTTTCTCAGGGTTAACGGTTTTGCAGAATGTTATGGTAGGAGCGCATGTTCGACAAAAATATCCTTGGTTTTCTTCAGCTCTATTTTTTTCAAAGGCAATGAAAGAAAAGAAGGAAGTTTATAAAAATTCCTTAGAACTCCTTGAGCAGCTACAACTTGATCACCTTGCTGATCAATCGGCAACAGCTTTACCTTATGGTGTGCAACGACGTCTAGAAATTGCACGCGCGTTAGCCACAAAGCCCAAATTGCTTCTTCTTGATGAACCTGTTGCTGGCATGAATCCACAAGAAAGTGAAGATCTTAGAAAATTCATAGCAAAAGTGCAAAAAGACTTTGATCTTACAATTCTTCTTATTGAGCACGATATGAAAGTGGTTATGGGGCTTTGTCAACATATTTTGGTTATGGAATATGGCTGTTGCATTGCCAATGGTACACCAGATGAAATTCGTAATAACCCTAAAGTTATTGAAGCTTATCTTGGCGGAGATGTTTATGGATATTCTTAAAATAAAAAATCTTTACGTTCATTATGGCGCCATTAAAGCTGTCCAAAATCTTTCTATGTCCATAAAGCGGGGAAGTATTGTCACTTTAATTGGAGCCAATGGTGCAGGAAAAAGCAGTATCGTACGTTCTATTACAGGACTTAATCGCTCTGTTTATGGAAAAATTACCTATAATGGCAAATCTATTATTAAAAAATCACCAGAAGAGATTTTGCGATTAGGTATTGCTCTAAGTCCTGAAGGACGCCGTATCATGCCCCATCTCACTGTTTTAGAGAATCTTCATCTAGGCGCTTATATTCGTCACGATAAGCAAGGAATTTCCCGTGATATTGAATGGATATTTGATCTTTTCCCGCGTCTACGTGAAAGAGCAAAACAGTTAGGAGGAACAATGTCAGGTGGTGAACAACAGATGGTTGCTGTGGGCCGTGCACTCATGAGCAATCCTGATATGGTCATATTAGATGAACCATCGTTGGGGTTGGCACCGCTTCTCGTTCGAGAAATTTTTTCAATTATTCGAAAAATTAATGAGATGGGAAAAACTGTTCTTCTTATTGAACAAAATGCATTTGCTGCGCTTTCTATAGCTGACTATGCTTATATTTTAGAGGTAGGACATATTTTATTTCACGGTGAAGGTAAAACTATGCTCTCTGATTCGCGTGTTAAAGAAGCCTATCTTGGTGGATAAAGACTACGAATTGAGGAAATATAGCTCATCCCTCCACCTTTTAAAAAAGCATTTCTCATCCTCAATGAGAAATGCTCCTTTGTGAAGTTCGATTATTACATCCACCATTTTTCTGCACTGAATATCCCTGCTTCTTTTTCAATAATGTGTGCTATCTGAAAAATGACTTCTTCAGCAAAAGGTTTACCAATCAATTGCAATCCTAGAGGCAAACCATTTGATGACAGACCTGCAGGAACAGAGATTCCTGGTAAACCAGCCATATTAACTGGTACCGTAAAAATATCATTAAGATACATTGCTACAGCATCATTTTTTATTTTTTCATCAGCTATACCAAAGGCAGGTGTTAGTGTTGCTGGTGTCAGAATAGCATCAATGCCTGAAGCAAAACATTGATCAAAATCTCGTTTTACGAGTGTTCTTACTTTTTGAGCTCTTAGATAACAGGCATCATAATAACCAGATGAAAGAACATAAGTCCCAACCAAAATACGTCGCTTGACTTCATCACCAAAACCAACAGAGCGCGTGTTTTCATACATCTCAATGATGTCTTTTCCAGGCACGCGTAGACCAAAACGCACACCATCATAACGTGCTAAATTAGAAGAGGCTTCTGCAGGAGCTATAATATAATAAGAAGGTAGAGCATATTTTGTATGGGGCAAAGAAATGTTCTTAATCTCAGTTCCTGCTTCCTTTAACCAACTTATGCCTTTTTGCCAAAGCTCAATAATTTCTGGAGACATTCCATCCATATGATATTCTTTTGGAATACCAATTTTCATTCCTTTAATTGATTGACCAAGATAACTTTCATAATCAGGAACTGGTAATTTCACGGAAGTAGAATCTTTTTCATCAAAAGAGGCCATTGATCTTAGTAAGATAGCACAATCACGAACATCTCTGGCAACAGGTCCAGCTTGATCAAGAGATGAAGCAAATGCAACAACACCCCACCGTGAACAACGTCCATAAGTTGGCTTTATTCCTACAGTTCCAGTAAAAGCTGCTGGTTGACGTATTGAGCCACCTGTATCGGTTGCAGTTGCACCAGCGCAAATTTGTGCAGCAACAGCAGCAGCAGATCCTCCTGAAGAACCACCGGGTACGAGTTTTTCATTCGAGCCTTTTTTTCTCCAGGGATTAATAACGGGACCATAATATGATGTTTCGTTGGATGAGCCCATAGCAAACTCATCCATATTAAGTTTTCCTAACATTACAGCACCGTCTTGCCATAAATTAGCCGTGACAGTTGATTCATAATGCGGTTTAAAACCATCAAGGATATGTGAACAGGCTTGAGTATGAACACCATAGGTTGCAAAAAGATCTTTAATCCCCAAAGGAATTCCTTCTAAAAGCCCTCCCTGCCCTCTCGCTAAGCGACTATCTGATTCAGCAGCCATTTTCATTGCCTGTTCTGCTGTTATTGTTACATAAGCATTCAAAATTGGATTAGCTGATTCTATTGCTTGTAAATAAGCTTCCGTTAATTCTGTTGCTTTGAGATTTTTCTTTGTTAGAGAATCACGAGCTTGCGCAATTGTGAGGGTTGTTAAATCAGTCATATTGGTTCTCAAATTTCAAAAATATAAAAAGTTACTCAACAATTTTTGAGACAAGAAAAAAATTTTCTTCTGTAACAGGGGCATTGGCTACAATATCTGCTGCTTTATCGCCATCTGTAACACTATCTTCACGCATTCGTAGAGTCATCGGCATCACAGATGTTAATGGCTCAACTCCACTGACATCAACTTCATTCAATTGCTCTACAAAACCTAAAATAGCATTGAATTTTTTTGTCACAGGTTCTATCTCATCATCGTGGATAGCAATCCGCGCTAAATGTGCGACCCGCTTGACGGTCTCTTGATCAACAGACATACTACTTACGCCTTTCTGTTTTTATTAATCTTTATTCTGGCTATACAAGGCTGAGCTTGCAAGCGCAAGAATATTAGATAACATGAATGAAGAAATAACTATTAGATATGAAACATTAAAAAACGCATTATACCCTTATGACCGTTATTAATATAAACGAAGTTATGACACATCTTTTGCCTGGACAAACAATAGCAGGCTTAGATTTAGGGACAAAAACTATCGGAATTGCGATTTCTGATATGGGGCTGACTGTCTCAAATCCGCGTCCTGTACTACAACGAAAAAAATTTACAGAAGATGCTTACACACTTATTAAAACTTTTGACCGTGAAAATGTAGGCGTTATTATCATTGGCTTACCCCTTAACATGAATGGAAGCAGCGGTTCTCGTGTTCAAGCAACCAGAGCTTTCGTGAGCAATATGAAAGCTTATACAAAAATTCCATTTGTTTTTTGGGACGAACGTTTGTCAACAATTGCAGCAGAACGTTCTCTTCTAGAAATGAATGTATCGCGCGCTAAAAGAGCAAACCGAATTGATTCGGCAGCCGCTGCTTTTATATTGCAAGGTGCTCTTAATAGAATTCAAAACTTTCATCATATGGAAGGATAGAGGACATTGAGCAAATGCCCTGCATTATATCGTGCAATGAGCATCCCGTAGGAAGATCTCCACTGTCCCCCAAGACGGCTTTCCATATAAGCATTTGCAACATGTTCTATGTCTGTAGAACGTAATGCTGCAGCTGCAGCTGCATAGGCTACCTGTTCGACAAAAAACCTTCCTGCACCTTCATTTGCTGATGCCATATCACCTGCTGACTTAATAATTTCAATTGCTCGTGGTCCCGCTGGTCCAATATCAAGAGCAATTTTTTCTAACAATTTCTGAAACAGTCCTGGTGCTTTTTCAGCAATAAGAATGGCATCCTTTACCAATTGATTAGCAGAACTATTTCTCACAATTCGTGCAGGCCCATTATGCAACATTTGTGATAATGGGTTATTCTCTATAAAACTTTCAATACCAAGTTGTGCAATAATTTCGCCAATAATAGGCACAACCAATTGACTTACGTGATAAGCAATAATAGGTGTCATAATGCGGGCAAAAGCTGCTTCAGAACGGTCATTTGCTGCATTGTCAAATGCTCTCGCTAAACGCAAAACCAATGCCTGTGAAGCAGCTATATCTAATGCAATATCTGCAAAAATACGTTCTGTCAGTGGTGGTAAAGGTTGATTGGGCATTTTTTTCCGGAAAAAATCTATGCCAAATTGAAGAGCCGCTCGCAAAACACCTGCCGATATGACCGATTGATCGAAACGCATCATCGTCTCGATATCTTTAATAACTTTAAGCCCTTCTCCAGCATTTCCCAAAAGCCAACCATAACTGCCTTGGAAATCAACAACGCCCTCTGGTGTTAAAAGTTCTCCAGAACGCTGAATTAAATGACGAATCGATATAAATCCATTTAATGCGCCATTTTCTTGTATGCGTGGAATAAAAAAACAACTTAAATGGCCATTTAAATCTGCACTAACAAGATATCCATCAGCGGTAGGATTAATAACATTGGTTTTTACAACATTTAAACGATATAGATCACGTTCCATACTTTCATCGAAAGAAATCTTCTTAACACTTGGAAAATTAAAAGCGTATTTTTCAATATCATCAAATGCACAAGTTAGAGAAGCAGCCTTTTTATGATGAATAGGCTTTGATGAGGAATCATATTGGCGTGATAAAAGTACATTTTGCCATTTTTTGAAGAGCTCTATATCACTAATTAAAACAGCAATAGCTGCACTCGTTATGATAACTTCATTCAAATGCCCTGTTTCTAAACCGGCAGATAAAGCTAAACGAATCGCACGCGCTTGATAGCGTACTCCATTTTCTGAGCTCGTATTTTCCCAAAGCGAGGTAACCAAACCTGCTTGTCTAGAATATTGCTGAAGAGCTTGATAGGAAGAATGGATCTCTAATTTTTCCGTTGGTTGCCCCCATTCATCGTTATAACACAATAAAGGCTTATAATGATTCGCCAAGCAAGAGAGTTTCCATGCTTCTCGACTCGCTGCAAAATCTCCTATTTCTTCAAAGCTTGCTAACAAAAACTTAGGCAAAGTAGAGGCAATACGAAACATAAGCGTATCGCTAAGAAATGTATTTTTTCGACGATTATTTTGCGCAGATACAGCACTCATAGGTATATTCCTACATTCAAACCATTCATATCATAGACTATTTGTCTTTTTAGAGTTAAGAAACATTTATCATATTCAAACAAATGCTTGTTTAACCTGTTTAGAGAGAGATAAAGAAGAATGCTATGATTCAAGATAATTTTTTTCCACTTTTCCCTCATCAACATCTTTTAGCTATTAAAGATCTAAGTGTACAAGATCTTAATACATTGCTTGATCGTGCAGAAGCAAATGTTATCCTTTCTAACAAAATTGATAAAATAAAATCTACTTTGCATGGACGGACTCAAATTAATCTCTTTTTTGAAGCCTCTACGCGAACACAATCTTCTTTTGAATTAGCGGGTAAAAGGCTAGGTGCACACGTGATGAGTCTTGCGATCGGCAACTCATCTGTAAAAAAAGGAGAAACATTACTTGATACAGCTACAACTCTCAATGCGATGAAGCCGGATATACTGGTTTTTCGCCATAACAGTGCAGGAGCGGCAGCTTTATTAGCGCAAAAAGTTGATTGTTGTGTCATTAATGCAGGTGATGGTGCTCATGAACATCCAACACAGGCTTTATTAGACGCTCTAACCATTAAAAGAGCAAAAGGTCGTATTGAAGGATTAACTGTTGTGATTTGTGGAGATATCTTACACTCACGTGTTGCCCGTTCCAATATCCTGAGTCTCAATGCTTTGGGTGCTCGTGTTCGTGTTGTTGCTCCCTCAACACTCTTGCCCGCAGAAATCGCTCATATGAGTGTTGAGGTTTTTAACACGATGAAAGAAGGTCTTAAAAATGCTGACGTTATCATGATGTTGCGCTTACAGCATGAACGGATGACAGGTTCTTTTATTCCCTCTACGCATGAATATTTCCATTATTTTGGCTTACATAAAGAAAATTTAGCCTATGCCAAAAATGATTCCATTATTCTGCATCCTGGACCAATAAACCGTGGTGTAGAGATTGCATCTGACATAGCAGATGGACCACAAAGTATGATTCATACACAAGTAGAAATGGGAATTGCAGTGCGTATGGCGGTCATGGAGGCTTTATTAGATTCACGCGCAAAGATCAGTGGAGAAAAAAAATGATAAAACCAATTGTTTTTCAAAATGCTCGTATTATTGATCCTTCGCGCGCAATCGATGAAATTGGTACAGTTATTGTTGAAAATGGACGGATTATAGCTGCTGGAAAAGAAGCTCTGAATCAGGGTTTCCCAGAAGAAGCAGAAATTGTTAACGCACAAAACAAAGCAATTCTCCCTGGCCTTGTTGATGCGCGCGTTTTTGTTGGAGAATTAGGAAATGAACACTGTGAAACAATCGCATCAACAAGTCAATCCGCCGCCGCAGGTGGTATTACTTCTTTCCTCATGATGCCAGATACGCGTCCAATCATTGATAATGTGGCACTTGTTGAATTTATTAGGCATACAGTACAAGAAAAGTCATCGGTCAATATTTATCCCGTTGCTGCGATCACACAAGGTTTCAACGGACAGCAAATAGCGGAATTCGGCTTACTAAAAGCTGCAGGAGCTGTTGCCTTTTGTGAAGGAAAAAAAACGCTTCAAAGTTCATCTGTTATGCGACGTGCAATGACTTATGCGCGTGATTTTGATGTTCCATTGATGCATGAAACGCAAGATAAAGATCTTACAGGACAAGGTGTGATGAATGAAGGACTGCTCGCCAGTTGGCTTGGTCTTTCTGGCATCCCCCGCGAAGCAGAAGTTATCCCACTTGAAAGGGATCTGCGATTAGCAGTATTAACGCAAACACGCTATCATGCCGCTCAAATATCAACAGCACTCTCTGCTGATGCACTTCGTTTAGGTAAAAAACGCAGTGAGAAAATTTCAGCGGGTATATCTATTAATCATTTATCTTTCAATGAAAATGACATTGGTGAATATCGCACCTCTTTTCGCTTAATGCCCCCATTGCGTACAGAAGAAGACCGTATAGCAATGATTGAAGCAATAAAGGATGGGACTATAGATGTTATTGTCTCTTCTCATGATCCTCAGAGTAACGATACAAAACATTTACCATTTAATGACGCGGCGGTTGGCGCTATTGGTATGGAGACTTTATTGAGTGCAGCCTTACGCCTTTACCATGATGAGAGCCTATCTCTTTTACGGATAACTGAACTTTTGTCAACGGCGCCTGCAAAGCTCTTTGGACTCAATGCAGGAACACTGAAGAAAGGTGCTCATGCAGACCTTATTGTGGTTGATCTTGAAGAACCATGGGTTGTTTCGAAAGAGAATCTCTATTCACGTTCAAAAAATACCCCTTTTGAGAATGCACGTTTTCAAGGACGCGTGCTCCAGACCTTTGTGAAAGGGAAAACCGTTTTTAAACTTGATCAACAAACTTAATGAGATTCTTAATGAATGAAGCAGAAATATTTTTTCAGTCCACTCCATGGTTTATTTTCCTCATATCTTATCTCATTGGCTCGATTCCATTTGGTCTTCTTTTAACGAGATTAGCCAAACTTGGCGATGTGAGAACAATTGGTTCCGGCAATATTGGAGCTACAAATGTTTTACGAACAGGAAATAAAAAACTTGCTGCTCTAACACTTCTTTGTGATATGTTGAAAGGAACTATCGTTGTTTTCGTTATAAAGTTTTTTAGTGATCCGCTAGACAATAGTATCCTTGTTTCTCTAGCAGGTTTTTTTGTTTTCTTAGGACATCTTTTCCCCATATGGCTTAAATTTAAAGGTGGCAAAGGTGTTGCTACCTATCTAGGGGTCTGCTTAGGAATCTATTGGCCTGCAGCAATTATTTTTATTATTGTATGGATAACGATTTTTCTCCTCACACGCTATTCTTCATTATCCGCACTCATTTCTGTTGTTATAACTGCGATATTTGTTTTTTACTTTTCCGATCCTTATTTCTATTTTATGCTGATTGTGATGAGCATATTTGTGTATATAAAGCATTACGCAAATATCGGTAGATTATTAATTGGGGAAGAAAGTAAGATTGGGACTCAAAACGGGGATAAATAAAGGAATCCTGCTCACTGATCGTCAACGTCTAAATTGGTTACGGTTGTTGCGCAGTGAAAATATTGGAGCTGTTAGTTTTCGCAATCTCATTGATCATTATAAAACAGCAGAATCTGCTCTGGCAGCGTTGCCAGAGCTTAGCAGAAAAGGTGGTGGTTCTGTATCTATTAAAATAGCAAGCTTAGAAGATGCAGAAAAAGAAATACAAAAAGCTAAAAGATTAGGTGTTCGGTTTATCGGTATGGGAGAACCAGATTATCCAGCTTTTCTTAAGGTTACAGAAGCCCCTCCGCCGCTTATTGCTATTAAAGGTAATGTTTCAATTTTTCAAAAAACTTCTATTGGAATTATAGGTTCTCGAAATGCTTCAGCTGCGGGAAAAAAGCTTACGGCTCAATTTGCGCGTTTTCTCGGAGAAGCAGACTTTATAACAATTTCTGGGCTCGCTCGTGGAATTGATAGCGTTGCGCATCAAGCAAGTTTAAAAACAGGAACTGTTGCAGTCATGGCTGGGGGAATTGATCATATCTATCCTCCTGAAAATAAAAAGTTGCATGAAGATATTATCGCCAACGGTGGAGCCATCATCAGCGAAATGCCCATTTCTTGGAAGCCGCGTGCTATCGATTTTCCAAGAAGAAACCGTATTATTGCAGCTCTATCACTTGGTCTCTTGGTTGTAGAGGCAGCCCTGCGCTCAGGGTCCTTAATTACCGCACGTCAAGCAGCTGAAATGGGACGGTTAATTTTTGCCATTCCCGGTTCACCACTTGATCCAAGATCTGTTGGTACAAACAATCTTATCAAGGACGGTGCTCTACTCACCACACATCCTTCTGACATCATAGAAACACTTACGCCATTAATTTCACCGCTTCCAAATTCGCAACTCAATTTTTTTGAGGAACCATCCTCTTTACAACTTGAAAAGGAGAATTTCAATTTAGCAGATGAAAAAAACAGCAGCCCCTCTTTAGCAGGTGATGATGCAGCACGTGCAGCAGTTCTCTCTGCTCTTTCAACAACGCCAATCGATTTAGACACACTCAGTACCCACACAGGTGTTCCACTTCCAACTCTCTACCTCTTGTTGGTAGAACTCGACCTTGCTGGAAAGCTTATTCGACACTCTGGTGGTTGTGTGTCATTGTCGAATCTTGATCTTCCCCAAGAGCCTCAGCACTATTAATAATGCTTTGCCCTTCTTTGGCAACCATATCCAAAAGCAATGCTAAAAGCGGACTATGCGCCTGACGCGCCATCTGATTCATTTGCTTAGACATGTCTGTAATATATTGGATAACTTTTAAATGATTTATAAACATAATCCTCTATCCTTGAGCATTTCCCCCTCCTACCTCTCAATAGACGTTATCTTAGTATTTCGCCGTATGTTCCTGTAATAACAGTGGAAAGTAAATCGTGTAATTCTATATAGGGTGTATTCTAATAATAACAATCATAAGTTGTACAATATTCATGTTTTTTATATGGCTAATATTTTTTTATGTGCTCTTAAGCAATTGTCATTAGCTATTCGCGTAAAAGGCGTTTATAAAAAAGTTTTTTATTTCAATATTTGGGTAAAATTATGAATATCGTTATCGTTGAATCTCCAGCAAAAGCAAAAACAATAAATAAATATCTTGGGTCTCAATACAAAGTTGTTGCATCATTTGGACATGTTCGTGATTTGCCTGCAAAAGATGGTTCTGTTTTACCGGATCAAGATTTTTCTATGAAATGGGATATAGATTCTGCTGCCGCTAAACGTTTAAATGAAATAGCAAAAGCCGTTAAAGAAGCCGATAGCCTTATATTAGCAACAGACCCTGATCGTGAAGGGGAAGCTATTTCATGGCATATTCTGGATGTTCTTCGTCAAAAAAAAGTTTTAAAAGATAAACCTATTAAAAGAGTTGTCTTCAATGCCATCACCAAAAAGTCTGTGCTTGATGCTATGAACAATCCACGTGATATTGATACATCACTTGTAGATGCTTATCTTGCACGTCGCGCACTTGATTATCTCGTTGGTTTTACACTTTCACCTGTTTTATGGCGGAAACTCCCTGGTGCACGTTCAGCAGGACGCGTTCAATCAGTTGCTTTGCGTATTATTTGTGATCGTGAAGCAGAAATAGAACATTTTATCAAAGAAGATTATTGGTCCGTTACAACACAATTAAAAACCATCCGAAATGATAGTTTCCAAGCAAGATTGACAATGTTTAATCAACGAAAAATAGGCAAGCTTGATATTCAGTCTCAAGAACAAGCAGACCAAATTCGCTTTATGTTGGAGAAAGCCCAATATCATACACTCAGTGTTGAAGCAAAACCTACAAAGAGAAATCCTCTTCCTCCATTTACAACCTCCACACTACAACAAGCAGCTTCTTCAAAATTAGGATTTTCAGCTTCTCGCACTATGCAAATTGCCCAAAAGCTTTATGAAGGCATTGAAATTAATGGTGAAACGGCTGGGCTTATCACTTATATGCGTACCGATGGTGTGCAAATAGCACCAGAGGCTATTGATTCAGCACGAAAAGTTATTCATGAAACTTTCGGTAAAGACTATATTCCTGAAAAACCACGTTTTTATTCAACAAAGGCAAAAAATGCACAGGAAGCACACGAAGCGATCCGTCCAACAGATTTTCAACGCAATCCTAGTCAAGTCCGTAATTTTCTCGATAGCGATCAAGCAAAGCTCTATGAGCTGATATGGAAGCGTGCTATTGCCAGCCAAATGCGTTCTGCTGAAATTGAACGCACAACTGTTGAAATTGAAGCACAACAAGGAGAAAACCGTGCAAATCTAAGAGCAACAGGATCTGTTATTCGCTTTGATGGCTTTATTTCCGTCTACACCGATCAACGAGACGAAGAAAATAATGAAGAAAATGAAACAACACGTTTACCACAAATAAACACTGGTGAAGCACTTACAAAAGAAAAAGTTGAATCTGTACAGCATACGACAGAGCCCCCTTCTCGTTATTCTGAAGCTTCATTAATTAAAAAGCTTGAGGAGTTAGGAATTGGTCGTCCTTCAACTTATGCCTCCACATTGGCGACATTGTGTGACCGTGGATATATTGTAATTGATAAACGAAAGCTTATTCCCGATGCTAAGGGACGAATTGTTACAGCCTTTCTTGAAAATTTTTTTAATCGCTATGTAGAATATGGTTTCACAGCAGATCTTGAAGAAAAGCTGGATCTTATCTCTGATGGGAAACTTTCTTGGAAAGACGTATTGCGAGATTTTTGGGATGGATTTAATGCATCTATTAGCAATATCCAAGAACTCCGTATAACCAATGTTCTTGATGTTTTAAATGTAACATTAGCACCTCTCGCCTTTCCTGAACGCGAAGATGGAAGTGATGTGCGTTCCTGTCCTCTTTGTAAAAATGGTCAATTATCATTAAAACTCGGTCGTTATGGTGCTTTTGTTGGCTGTTCCAATTATCCCGAATGTAAGTATACACGCCAACTTGGTACAGATACTGGAGAAGAGAATGAAACTGTACGCAATGATGAACCTGTTATACTTGGTATTGACCCTGAAACAGGAAAAGATATCTCTCTTCGCAATGGCCGGTTTGGTCCCTATATTCAACTTGGTGAAAGCAAAGAAGTTAAGCGTGCAGGACTACCAAAAGAATGGCAGGCAGAAAATGTAACCCTTGATAAAGCCTTGGCTTTACTATCCCTTCCCCGTGAAATTGGCATTCATCCTGAAACTGGAAAAACAATCACAGCTACGATTGGACGATATGGTCCCTATCTTAGCCATAACGGAAAATCTGCACGCCTTCTTCATGCAGATGAAGTTTTTGATATTGGTATCAATCGCGCTGTTACAGTATTGGCAGAACAACAAGAAAACAAAACCAAGCAAAGCAGAACAACATCTGCAGCATTGGCAACATTAGGAGAGCATCCCGAAGGAGGAACTATTACCGTGCGCAACGGGCGTTATGGTCCTTATGTCAATTGGGGTAAAATTAATGCAACATTGCCAAAAGATAAAGATCCCATTAGTGTAACACTGGCAGAGGCATTAGAACTTATATCGGCTAAAGCATCGAGTAAAAAAACAACTTCAAAAAGAGCTTCTTCTAAAACAAAAGCAAAAATAAAAGAGACATAAATTTTGGCTAAAGGTAAAAAAAACATAAATTATCTCTCTACATTCAAGGGGAAAAATTTTCCCAATAAGGAAGAAATCCTTTCCTTTATAAATGAGAATCCTAACCACTCAAGTAAACGAGAAATCGCCAAAGCTTTTAACTTAAAAGGCGATTCTCGTATTTGGCTTAGAGATATATTACGTGAGTTGAAGGATCAAAATCTTATATCTAAACAACACAAAAGAGCAATAAACAAAGGAAAATTACCCCCTGTTACTTTAGTAAAAATTAGCGGACGTGATAAAGATGGGAGTTTTATTGCACAACCTCTTGAATGGGAAGATTCTCCAAAGCCCAATATTGAAATACACTCTTTTCATCACATAAAAGGAAGTAGCATTGGTGTTGGAGATCATATTCTTGTAAAAGTTTTTCGAAATAAAAATTCTGAAAGCTCAAGCCCCCCTTATACGGGACGAATTATTCGTAAAATTGATATATCTCCCAAAAGCGCATTTGCTGTTGTAAGAAAATTTGAAAATAATCAATGGCGCCTTGATCCTATAGACCGCAAAACCAATGAACTCATTGTTGAAATGTCTCCAGAAATGAAGATTGTAGTCGGTGATCTCGTTGAAGTCGAAATTAAAAAAAATACTGGTTACGGATTAAAGAGCGCAAAAATAAAAAATGTTTTAGGGCATATTAAGAGTGAAAAAACACTCTCAATGATAGCACTTCTTTCGAAAGGAATTCCTTATATTTTTCCTGAAAGTGTTCTTGAGCAAGTCAAACATATCAAAGCTGCCAATATGGATAATCGTGAAGATTGGCGACAGTTACCATTTATTACAATTGATCCACCAGATGCAAAAGACCATGATGATGCAGTTTATGCAACCAAGGATAAGGACCCAGCAAATAATGATGGTTGGATTATTATTGTGGCCATTGCAGATGTTTCTTACTATATCAAAACAGGAAGCGCATTAGATAAAGAAGCTTTGAAACGCGGAAATTCTGTTTATTTTCCCGATACCGTTGTGCCAATGTTACCTGAGCGCCTTTCTCATGATTTATGTTCTCTGCGTGAAGGAAAAGAAAGACCAGCTTTAGCCGTTCGTATGATTTTTGATGCAAATGGTAATAAACGAAAACATAGTTTTCATCGTACTATGATTCGTGTAAGAGCCAAGCTTTCTTATCAAGAAGTACAATTGGCAATTGAAGGTAATATAAATGAAAAAACAGCCGCTCTTTTTGAGAGCATTTTGCAACCCTTATGGGAAGCCTATACATGCCTTAAAGCTGCGCGAAATCGTCGCCAACCACTAGAATTAGAAATTGCAGAAAAAAAGATTATTCTTGATCAAAATGGATGCATAAAAGATGTTGTGAGTGAAACACAATTAGAAGCGCATCGTTTAATTGAAGAGTTTATGATACAAGCCAATATTGCAGCTTCTGAAACATTAAAACAACATCACCAGCCCCTCATTTATCGTATTCATGAAAAACCTTCTCTTGCTAAGCAAGAAATACTTCGGAGCTTTCTTCAAAGTTTGGGGATACCACTCTCCCGCGGAAGCGAACTTACCTCAGCGCGCCTTAATAGCATTCTGGCAAAAATGACGAATACACCACAAAAAGAATTGATCAACCAAGTTATTCTGCGCTCACAATCTCAAGCTGAGTATAATCCCAAAAATATCGGCCACTTTGGTTTAAACCTACATAATTATACACATTTTACATCCCCTATCCGCCGTTATGCTGATCTTATTATTCATCGAGCACTCATTAAAACGCTGAAATTAGGAAATGATCAGTTAACAGATACACAAGAACAAAATCTCGCAGAAATTGCTACGCAAATTTCTTTATATGAACGCCGTGCAATGATGGCTGAAAGGGAAACTATTGATCGGCTTGTTGCTCACTATTTAACGAATAAAATCGGCCGTATTTTTACAGGTCGCATTTCCGGAGTTACAAAAGCAGGTCTTTTTATCTCACTTGATAAACTCAACACAGATGGTTTTGTCCATATTTCTACACTTAAAAATGATTATTATCATTTTGATGAAGCCCATCATGTTCTTGTAGGACAGCGTAGCCATAAAGGCTATCAGCTCAGTGATGTTGTAGAAGTAAAACTTATAACGGTACAACCTTTTGCTGGCGCTTTATGCTTTGAACTCTTAACAAAACCTCGTCCAATAAAATTTTCACCGACATCTTACCATAAAAACAAATTTAAAAAACAAAAGCATACTTTTTATGGGAGAAAAAATTAAGCTTCTTATCCTCCATTAAATAGAATATGAATAATAAAAGAATCAATAACTTCAAATTAAGAAATGACTTATATTATATAATATTTTTATTATTTTATGTGTACAATCTTCTTTCTTTAATATACAAGAGGATAAATTTTATTGCTATCTCTATAATAACCATATAGAAATCTTGCAGTTTTTTATACTCAAGAAATGAGAAAAACTGCAAAGAATAGTTTTGGCTCCCTTTCATTTCAGCTCATCTTTTTATTGTTTAAATAAACAAAAGTACCTTAAGCCATTCTCATGAAAAAAAAAGCTTTTAACTCTCAAAACAATTCTTTGCGTGCAATTATTGCAGCTATTGTAACTATTGGCACCGTTGGAACAGCATTGGGAATAGGAACACAACTTGTCTCTCTTCTTATGGCAGAGAAAGGTATTTCCAATAGTATGATCGGCTATAGTGGAACTGTTGGTGGATTTGCCACAATTGTTGCAGCTATTTTTACTTCTCGAATCGCCCTATGCTTAGGCATTTCTAAAACGATATTATTTATGATGGCCATAGGATCGTTAAGTTTTTTAGGATTCTATTTTTTCGAATCCATATGGGTTTGGTTCATTTTAAGGTTTATATTACATTTTACTATGACGGTTATGTTTATCCTGTCAGAGTTTTGGATCAACAGTTATGCTCCCCCTAAAAGACGTGGTTTGGTTCTTTCCATTTATGCTATTGTCCTAGGATTAGGGTTTGCGATAGGTCCAACGCTATTAGCAAAAGTGGGAACACAAGGATTTATTCCTTTTGCTGTTGGTTATAGTCTTATTATATTAGCTGCTATCCCAATTCTTGCCGCTTGGAAATTAAGTCCAGAATTTCAAAAAAGCCAATATACACCATTTTTTCGTTATCTTTTTCACGTTCCAAGCGCTATGATGGCAGTACTTGTTTACGGTGCTATTCAAATGGGCGCATTAACTCTTATTACACCCTTTAGTTTATCCATTGGTTATAATGAGAATGAAGCAGCACACTTTATGGCAGCCCTTGCGCTCGGAAATGTTTTCCTCTTAATTCCTATTAGCATTATAAGCGATTATGCCAAAGATCGACGCTATCCGCTGATAAGTTGCGCTATCTTAGGTTTTGTGGGAACTTTCATGGTACCATGGATCATTCAATATCCATGGATTCTAATGCTTGATCTGTTCCTTCTTGGTGGTGTATCAGCGAGCCTTTATACAATCGGTCTTGCACATCTAGGGGCACGTCTCAAGGGACAAGAACTTGCTGCTGCTAATTCTGCTTTTATTTTTTGCTATGGAATTGGTATGCTTATCGGGCCGACCGTTATCGGAAAATCCATGGATATCTTTAATCCTTTCGGTTTTTCAATAGCTATAGCTGTTTTTTTTAGTTTATATGTCACTTTGGTGTTTGTCCAACTTATAAGAAAATTAATCAGCTCTTGACTTTTTTGAGAACATCCGTAGTGTTGCTGGAAAATCTGATGACATCAAAAATAGGTTTTGATAGCAAGATAATATTTTTTCAGTATAAATAGGGTTCTTACATTATGGCTAAAGCAGCAACCATTAAGATCAAGCTTTTATCAACTGCAGATACCGGTTTTTTCTATGTAACAAAGAAAAACAGCCGTACAATGACAGATAAAATGAGCAAGCGTAAATATGATCCAGTTGTAAAAAAGCACGTTGAATTTAAAGAAACAAAAATTAAATAAATAGACTTATCATTGAATTGATAGATTTTATACTCCAAAAGGAATGTGGGGATATTGCTCTTCAACGTTATTTTTTGAGGGGTGTTTTTTGTTCCCTTAAGTTTAAAAAGTTTACTTTAAAATTTGTATGTTTTGTACGAATTTGGATAAGTTGATTTATTATTTAAGTTGCTTACATATATTCTACATGAGTATTGATTATTGTGCTATCTAACGAGATTTTTTCATTAAAACGAGACATTGTTTCGTCATATAAATGGAATTTTGGACGAATTATAAGCAATACTAAAATAGAGTGCGTTATAATAATGTTAGCAGTTTCTTGGTTTCATGAAAAAAAATTCTCATTTTAATCTAAGAAGTTTTAAAAAAATTACCGGTTTCAGTATTTTTGTCGCTGCTAGCTTTCTTATCGTTATGTCAATTTATTTTAAGCAGAACCAGCAGTTGCCTCAAAAAGAAAAATTTTTTTCTCAAAACTCTGTTAAAGGAAATGCACTAATCATTGATGGTGATTCTATCATGATTTCTTCAATTAGGATTCGACTTGCTGGAATTGATGCTCCTGAACTCCACCAATTTTGTGGAAAAAAGGAGAAACGCTACCCTTGTGGGCTTGAGGCAAAAAAATATTTAGAAAAACTAATAGAAAATCAAACTGTTACATGTCTCTGGCATAAAACAGACCAATACCGTCGTATCCTTGCAACATGTAAAACAAAACAAGTTAGCAATATCAACGCGACGCTTGTACATAATGGTTGGGCTGTAAGTTATTATGAATATCCCAAAGAAGAACAAGAAGCTAGAAGGAAAAAGAAAGGAATATGGGCATCAAGTTTTCAACGACCGCGAGAATGGCGCAAAGCAAATCCTCGCACAGAATAAGAAAAATATTTTTTAATTTCATTGACCAATGAAACGATGTGATAAAATTATTAAACTTGAAAAAAAAATCTATTCCTGTCGTGTTTGTATTCAACAACCACATTATTTTCCTCCTCTTCCTCACGAACCAAATCCCGTCGTTTATTTATCCGATACGGCTTCGATTGCAATTGCAGGACAAGCACCAGGATTGCGTGTCCATGAAACTTCTATCCCTTTTAATGATCGCTCTGGCAAAAGGCTACGTGATTGGCTGGGGGTAACGAAAGAAGAATTTTATAACAAATCCCTTTTTGCTATTGTTCCTATGGGATTTTGTTTTCCAGGTTATGACAACAATAAAGCTGATTTACCACCAAGGCGTGAATGTCGAGAAATATGGCATGAAAAGATATTTCAAGCGATGCCTCAAATAAAGCTTGTTCTTGCTATTGGCAGTTATGCGCAAAAGTGGCATATTACAGAATTAAAACATAAAACTGTTTCAGCAACCGTTAGTGATTGGAGAAATATTCTTTCCATCCCCCAACCTCAAGGCTATAATGTTATGCCTTTGCCTCATCCATCATGGCGAAATACTTCTTGGTTACAGAAAAATCCATGGTTTAACGATGAGCTTATTGTATATCTGCGTCGTTTAGTACGTAAATTTTTATAAATTAAAATACTGAGAAAAAATATGGATCGTCTTGACCGAAAAATTTTACATCTTTTGCAAGAAAATGCGACACTTTCTGTTGCTGATATTGCTAAAAAAGTGGGACTTTCGACCACTCCTTGTTGGCGTAGAATTCAAAAGCTTGAAGAAGATGGCGTCATTCAGCGTCGTGTTGCCGTTCTTTCTCCAGAAAAAGTGAATGCGCATGTCACTGTTTTTGTGTCTATTCGCACAAACACACATAGTCATGAATGGTTTAAGCGTTTTTCAAAAATTGTACAAGAATTCCGTGAAGTCATTGAATTTTATAGAATGAGTGGAGATATTGACTATTTATTGCGTGTTGTTGTGCCCAACATTGAAGCTTATGATCTTTTTTATAAAAAATTAATTTCTAAAATTGACATCCGTGATGTCTCATCTTCTTTCGCAATGGAACAGATTAAATATACAACGGAACTTCCACTTAATTATATTAAATTACATGACAAGACGCATGAACAAAACTCTTAAGAGTTTTTTTATATCGTCTCATTATCTTTTAGGCATTCAAACTTTCGTGTTAAAAAACCACCATTTGTGCATGTGTTAAAACAGCAGCTTTGACAATACCAGCTGCCATAGCTGCTCCTGTCCCTTCACCAAGACTCATCCCAAAATCCAGAAGTGGTTCTTTGCCAATTTTTTTTAAAAGTTCACGATGAGCTGTCTCAGAAGAAACATGTCCAACAAGGGTATGATCAAGAGCTTTTGGATGCATTTTATAAAGGACCGCTGCTGCTGCTGTTGCCACAAAACCGTCTAAAATAACGGGTATTTTTTCTATTCTTGCTGCTAAAATAGCACCAACCATAGCAGCAATTTCACGTCCTCCTAAGCGACGCATTATCTCAAAAGGATCATTAAAATAATCCTTATGCAAAGAAATGGCTGTCTTAACCGCTGCAATTTTACGCTGATAAAAATCACCTTCTGATTCCATACCATTTCCTGTCCATTCTTCCACTTCTCCTCCAAACAATGCTAAGCATAAAGCTGAAGCTATTGTGGTGTTTCCAATTCCCATTTCTCCAATACATAAAAGATCTGTTCCACCCGCAATGGATTCCATTCCAAATGCCATTGTAGCAGCCGCACTCCGCTCATCCATTGCGGCATCCTTCGTAATATTCATTGTTGGATATTCCAATGCTAAATCAAATATTTTTAATCCAAGATCATAAGCAATACAAATTTGATTGATAGCAGCCCCACCAGATGCAAAATTCTGCACCATCTTTTGTGTCATAGATTGTGGAAATGGTGTAACATTTTCTTCTACTATACCATGGTTTCCAGAAAAAATAGCAACCAAAGGTCGCGTTACGATAGGTTTTTCTGTCCCCCTCCATCCCGCATACCAAACAGCAATATCTCCCAGTTTTCCCAATGTTCCTTGCTCTTTTGTTAAGTTTTTTTGCCGTTTTCTTGCCAAAATTATAGAAAACTCATCAGCCACAGGTAAATTTGTAAGCAAAGCACGAAAATCATCAAATGGACTAGCGGTCATAAGGATACCTTTTAAAATCTACAATGTTTATGAAAATCACGTCATATATACAGGATATGAATAATTTATTGTTTTTTTAAACAGTGCTTTAAAAACATTAAATATTATGAAAGCAATGATTTCTATATTCTATTTTCTAATCAAATAGCAAACATGAAAGATTTAAAATATTATCAATATGTTATTACTATTTTTACAGTATGCTCTTAATCTATTTCTCTATTAAATAGGAGCAATTAACATGTTGTTTAATATATAAATTCTAACATTCCTTCTATAACAAAAGTTGCAAACTTTCAAAAACTTATAAAATCAAAAGGATCAAAATGATCATAAAGAAATCAAAACACAAAGGATCTCAACTTTAACATATGTTAATTGTCAGGCTGTTATTAAATGAGAGCACAAAAAGCTTCTTTTAAAATACATATACCTGCATTTGGTTTTGTCGCATCATTTGATAATATTTGCCTCCATCGACGTGCCCCACCCCGCCCATGAAATAAACCAATCATGTGACGAGTCACATGAGAAAGCCGCCCCCCCGATGCAATATGTCGAGCAGCATAATCACACATAACCTCAATAAGATCACTCTCACTCAGATTATTTTGCGCCTCATCATAGAGTTCAAAATCAATATGTTTTAACAAAGCTGGATCATGATAAACTTGGCGACCAAGCATGGCAGCATCACAGAAAGTTAAGTGTTCTTTGATCTCATCAATCGATTTAATTCCACCATTTATCCCAATGAATTTATGAGGATATTTACGTTTTAATCTATAAACCCTTTCATAATTAAGGGGCGGAATATTGCGATTTTCTTTCGGACTCAATCCTTGCAGCCATGCCTTGCGTGCATGTATCCAGAGCGCATCACATCCAGCATTCCAAACCTGATTAGCCAAAAGATCTAACGCCAACTCTTCATCTTGTTCGTCCACTCCAATCCGACATTTGACAGTTACTGGTATAGTAACTTCTCGTTTCATCGCTTCCACGGCATTTGCCACAATGTCTGGATGTCGCATCAAACAAGCCCCAAAGACACCTGCTTGAACACGATTTGATGGACAACCGACATTGAGATTTATTTCGTTGTAGCCAAAATCTTCAGCAATTCTTGCAGCTTCTGCTAACTTTTTCGGATCCGCCCCCCCTAATTGTAATGCAACTGGACATTCTTTATCGCTAAAAGCCAACAATTGTTCGCGAACACCATGAATGACAGAATCTGCTACCATCATTTCCGTATAAAGGAGTGCTTTTTTCGTTAAAAGACGATAAAAAAACCTGCAATGTCGGTCTGTCCAATCCAACATTGGTGCTACTGCAAATTTTACAGGCGATGGAAGGTTGTAAAATATCATGAGGGTATTACTCTCATATCCCTATAGCTCTCTCTTTATACATAGAAAAATACTTACTTTTAGTTTACGGAAAATTTTATTCTCTTACACTATCATGAGTATAATAACAGCCCATTATCTTCAATTGTTATAAAAGTTTACTACAATCAATCATGATAAAACACAATATGGCATTTCTCATAGATTATCGTTCAGGTATATAAACATGAAAAAAATTTTCACTATAATATAAAAAACTCATTTACAAGTTCTTCTTACGCTCATCAAGCCTCTATCCTTACATGATTTAGCACAGCGTTTAAGATAATAAACGATAAACTAAAACATTGTACAATTTTTCATAATAGATTTAATTTTCTTTAGATTTTTTTAAATTATTGTGCAAATAAACGCTACAGAAGATGCTTTTATCTTCTCCTCAAGAAAGAACAAAAATCCTTATTTTACACGCATATAATTATAAATCATTTTTTCTCAATGAGTAATTCTTGATAACATTCTTGGATTTCACTTTATAAGATAGATAAATTTTATCCTAAATATTCTATCTAATTTGCCATTTTATGATTCTTGCAAAAAAAAACTAAAATTAGGGTATAGACAATCATTGTCTTTTTAAGATGTATGACTGACACCAGTATTTCTTGAAGAAAATATTTTACAATATTGCAGATAAAATCTGTAAAATGAAATGATCATAAAGGTTATTCAGTCTCTTGTTGGCTTTGCATATAGGAAGAAAGAGTATCAACCTCTTGTTCATTAAATAGGAGACCAAGTTTCGAACGACGCCATAACACATCTTCACATGCTTTAGCCCATTCTTTTTCCATCAACCATTTTACTTCTACTTCATAAAGCCCATGTCCAAAATTTTTTCCTCTATTTTCCTTACCATGTGCAAATATCACTAATGCTTCCGTACCATAGGAGCGTGCAAGTCTGCGATGTGTAAAAGCATCTAAATCTGGCATCAAAAGAGCAATCTTATTTTCGATTATATCTAATTGATTATAGGGAAAATCGCCCCCTGGAAGTACTGTCTTAGCCGTCCATGATGCTCCCTTTTTACCAAGCGCTTTTTCAACAAATTTCATCGCATCTTCAGCCAACTTACGATAAGTTGTAATCTTTCCACCATAAAGATTAAGAATCTTTGGTGTTGTTCCTGTTCCCATTTCTTTTAAAACATAATCGCGCGTAATTTCTTGTGCTTTTGAAGCTCCATCATCATAGAGTGGACGAACTCCAGAGTAAGACCAGACAATTGTTTCAGGCAATACTGGTTGTATGAAATATTCACTAGCTGCTGCACAAATGTAATCAATTTCTGTATCAGTAATATGAACGTCAGCCGGATCTCCTTGATAATTACAATCTGTTGTTCCAAGCAAGGTAAATTCTTCTTGATACGGAATAGCAAATATAATACGCCCATCACCATTTTGAAAAATATAAGCACGATCATGAGTATAAAGCTTGGGAACCAAAATATGAGAACCTCTAACAAGTCGTACTGGTGGATGTTCATTATAGTCTAATATGCTTGCCAAAACATGATCAATCCAAGGTCCTGTCATATTCGCGACATAAGAAGCTGTGACACTATATTTTTTGCTACTTAACTTGTCTTGAAGAATGATACGCCATTTATTGTCTTCTTTTTTTAAAGAGAGAACTTCTGTTCGTACTTTTATATCAGCGCCCCATTTTTCTGCATCACGAGCATTGCCAATAACTAAACGCGCATCATCTACTCTTGCATCAGAATATTCAAAACCTCTCTGATATTCTTTCTTCAGTGTAGAGCGAAATTTTTTTGAAAAATTAATTGTTTTACTGCGCCATAATTTCTGATTCCAATTCCCTAAATAATCATAAATAAAAAGTCCAAAACGCAACATCCAAGCAGGGCGCAATTCTTTATGATAAGGAAGAAGAAAACGCAAAGGACGCACAATATGTGGAGCCATACGTAAAATGATCTCGCGTTCTTTCAATGCTTCACGAACAAGCTTGAACTCATAATGTTCAAGATAACGAAGCCCGCCATGAATAAGCTTTGTTGACGCACTTGAGGTCCCAGATGCAAGATCGTTCATTTCAGCCAATCCCACTTTAAATCCGCGTCCTGCTGCATCCCTTGCCAATCCACACCCGTTTATCCCTCCCCCAATGATAAACAGTTCATAATGTGTTGTGGTTTTCATAATTTCACTTTTCATTATTTAAGTTTGTTTCTCAGTACTCAATAAAGCAATAGGAAAAAATAATACAAGGGTTCTTCATTGTATTATCAACGTACTTTTTCCTAAAATAAACACGCACAAAAAGCTTTTGATACCCTTATACATCAAAACAACATTTGACAAATTAAAGAGAATTTTTTTATCTTTTACAAAAAATATCCTTGCCAAGCCAAGGTTCATCATATGAAGTCTTTTTAGAGAAAAATTGATGTTTTTTCTCACTCTTAAATACACACTATAGCTAAATGCTTTATTGCACATAGATAACGCTTTTCATATAGTTCACTCAATGACACACTAGGAAATGTGAAGGTACACAGATGACTCATCACTCTCAAAATTCGAAAATAACACCTCTTTCAAAAATTTTAGTCCCAGTTATGTCGAGTATTTTAATCTTTTTACCTTCTTTATCAAACGCAACATCACACTCAAAAACAGCAAATCATTTAAGCTTAGAAAAGCTTAAAACACAACTTTTGGAAGATTCTAGCTTTTTATCTAAGCTTAAAGAAAAAATGATACCACATACTGATTCTCATCATATTCAACAAATTGTCAGAGAGTACCTTCTTACTCATCCAGAAATTCTGATTGAAATGCAGCTTATTCTTCAAGATAAGCTGGAAAAACAGAATGAATACGAAAACAAAATACAAACTTCTGTCATCCATTTATTAGAAAAAGAAATTTTTCATTCTCCTCATGACGCCATTTTGGGAAACCCAAATGGTAAAAAAGTGCTTGTCAATTTTTTTGATTACAACTGTGGGTATTGTAAAAGTTCCTATTCACATATAGAAGACTTGATAAAAGAATATCCAGATTTAAAGGTTATTATTAAGGATTTACCAATTTTAAGCTCTGATTCTATGGCAGCCCATACTGTTGCCTACGCATTTCGAAAACAATTTCCAGAGAAATATCCTCAGTTTCACAAAACGCTTTTAATGTATCAGGGTCGCGCAAATGAAGCTAAAGCTATTAAAATAGCTGTTTCATTAGGAGCAGATGAAAAAAAACTACATAATGCAATAAAAGATCCCACTCTACAAAACGCTTTTAAAGAAAATATCCAAATTGCCTCTAAACTTCATATTACGGGAACACCTTCTTACATCATTGGTAATAAAATATTCATTGGCGCAGCCAGACAAGATACTCTAAAACAAGCGATAGACAATACACGGTGAATACCTAATTAGTTTTAGGAAGAATACTATAAGTGAGGTAATTTTATGCTTTCTCTTTTTTGATAACAGGCTTATAAGTGCAATTTTGCGTAAAGCAGATACGAGTTTTAAATTGCAAAGTATAATGATTTAAAGGAAATAAAAATCTTTAAAGCCTCAAAAGATGTCATCCCTAATCTAGAGATATTCGGTCATAAAATGAGATAATGACGATCTTCATTGATCAAGGAGTTAGAAATAAAATGGCAACAAAAAAAATGGATTCGGCAAAAACCGCAATTGATACGAAAATTATTCGTGATCTTGCTGAAATTTTGAATGATACCAATTTAACGAACATTGAAGTTGAACAAGGGGAGCTTCGTATTTGTGTCTCACGCCAAAATACCTTAACTTCTTCTGAGCAAGCAATCTATGCTCCTGTTTCTACTCCTACTTTTTCTGTAACATCTTCTCCAGTCCCAACAACTGAATCTCCTATACAATCTATCCAAGAAGATAAATCAAAAAACACAATAACCTCTCCGATGGTTGGAACAGCTTATCTTGCACCTTCACCAGGTGCACAACCTTTTGTAGAAGTAGGACAAAATGTTTCTGAAGGAGAGACATTACTTATTATTGAAGCCATGAAAACAATGAATCAAATTTCATCACCACGCTCAGGCACGGTAACCACTGTTCTTGTCAAAGATGGCCAACCTGTTGAATTTGGTGAACCACTTATTATTGTTGAATAAAGCGAGGGGCAACCATGATTCGAAAAATCCTCATTGCTAATCGGGGAGAAATTGCTCTTCGCGTTTTACGTGCATGTAAAGAACTTGGCATAAAAACCGTGGCTGTTCACTCTACCGCTGATGCAGATGCAATGCATGTTCGTCTTGCTGACGAAAGTGTTTGTATTGGCCCTCCTCCCGCTCGCGATTCTTATTTGAGTATTCAGCAAATTATTGCTGCTTGTGAAATTACAGGAGCTGATGCTGTTCATCCAGGTTATGGCTTTCTTTCTGAAAATGCAAAATTTGCAGATGTTCTAGAAGCCCATGATATTACATTCATCGGTCCAACAGCTACTCATATCCGAATCATGGGCGATAAAATCGAAGCAAAGAAAACCGCCAAAAAACTTGGTATTCCTGTAGTTCCCGGTTCAGATGGAGCAGTCACTGAAGAATCTGATGCTTTACGCACCGCTCGTGAAATTGGTTATCCCGTTATTATCAAAGCTTCTGCCGGTGGTGGCGGACGTGGTATGAAAGTCGTTCATTCTGAACAAGAATTTTCTATAGCTCTCAAAACAACGCGTTCAGAAGCGAAAGCTGCTTTTGGTGATGACGCTGTTTACATAGAGAAATATTTAGAAAAACCCCGTCATATCGAAATTCAAGTCATAGGTGATGGTGCGGGAAATGCTATTCATTTAGGAGAACGCGATTGTTCACTGCAACGACGGCATCAAAAAGTATGGGAAGAAGCTACATCACCTGCACTTAGTGAAACTGAACGAAAAAAAATTGGTAGTATTGTTGCAAATGCCTGTGCCCAACTTGGATATCGTGGAGCTGGTACTATTGAATTTCTTTATGAAAATGGCGAATTTTATTTTATCGAAATGAATACGCGTTTACAAGTCGAACATCCTGTAACTGAAGCAATTACAGGTATAGATTTAGTCCATGAACAAATCCATATTGCATCAGGCTGCAAGCTTTCAGTGACACAAGATGATGTCTGTTTTTCTGGTCATGCCATTGAATGCCGTATTAATGCAGAAGATCCTATTAACTTTACGCCATCACCTGGAACCATTACACATTTTCATACACCTGGAGGTTTAGGGATTCGTGTTGATTCAGGTGCTTATTCAGGTTATCGTATTCCTCCTTATTATGATAGTATGATTGGAAAGCTGATTGTTCATGGACGTACCCGTTTAGAATGTATGATGCGTTTACGGCGTGCTTTAGATGAATTTGTGGTCGATGGGATAAAAACTACACTACCTCTTTTTCGCGATCTTATTAATAATCAAGATGTTGCTGATGGTAATTATAATATTCACTGGCTAGAAAAATACCTTTCTCATCAATCAAAGTCTTCAGATTCATAATTCAATAGCAAAATGGTGAATTCCTATAAAAGATTCTATAAGATATCAACATAAGGATAATTCCAACCTTGCTGTAAAGAGTGGTAAAATAGGAAATAAGTTGGTTATTTTTTTATTTGTTATATAGTTTTCTTTTAATATGTACAAAATTTGATAATTTTCTGTTTTCCTTTTTGTGAGTTTGTGCTAACTCCTACGTGGTTACGCCCTTATAGCTCAGTTGGTAGAGCACCTGATTTGTAATCAGGGGGTCGGGAGTTCGAGTCTCTCTGGGGGCACCATATGATTTTTTAATTACGTGTAGCTTATTCATTTTCCGATCCTTTTTAAATTCAGGAGAAGGTAGAGCTAAACGTGAATTTATAAAACGTATTATTTTATCAAACTTCTTTTTTAATGCTTTAAATTCAACTAATTCCTATTAAGAAAATATGTTAGAGTTTAAGTTTCTAATGAATATACTAACAACTCCGTAACATTGGCAAAATTATCCGGTGAGCCATTATTAAGAATCAGAAAGTTTTTTGTAAAGTTCTTACCACAAACATTTTCTTCAATAAAACCACCTAATGCATCAGCCTTAAAGTCTTTTAAAGCTTTAATCGGATAAGGAGTATGATTATAAAATACATGCGTTTCATTTATTAAAGCAATTTTTTTCTTTTAAACGATTATAGCCTTCTATTTAACAGCGTTTTTTGCTGTAAAACTCAAATTATCTGTCTGTTCAACTAAAAGAACTTTATTGTTTAGCTTTTGTGCTTTTTTCAAAGAGATGTGGGCTTTCAAGAATAAGCTTTTCTCGTGCTTTTTGTAACTGTTTAATAACTTCATCAATCTTTGAAGGAGAACAAAAAGATTCTTGGCTATTCAAGAAATGCAGCCTCTCCTTTCCCTCATATAAACATTGCATCTGAGATTGAAGTATTCTAACTTCTTGAAAAAAAAGACGTCCTGTTTCCTTAAAACCATTGTTAAGTGCAAAAAGTTGATCGGAAATGGATAGCAGAATTTGTTTTAAAAAACGCTCATTTTCTTGGCGTTTACGATATTCTAAAATAAGAGCATGGCTTATCTCATCTAACTGTTTTTTTGTAGAATCAATTTGACGCAATAAATTTGGTTTTTCCCCCATATCACCTTTTCTCACCTTCACAAGCATAGCATGAATATCTAACAACTTAATTGCGGAATGAGATAAATAATCAACAACTGTAGGCGTATTAACATAGCGTTTCCGTGCAATCATCACAAACTCACCTAATGACTGTTTTTTACATTCATCCCGCTATTTATTTTCCATTTTACAAAGCCATTCTAAAGAAAGTGCTAAAAAATATTACCTCCAATGCATTATTCGATGTCCCCTTCTCTCTTTTCACTATCAACGTGGAATCCGTGGAGAGAGAAAACGTACAGGTGTATAAAGGATAAGATGTGTTGTTTTCTCCAACACACTACTACCATCAGCAAGAAGAGCTTGACTAGGTGACAATTCTGTACCTTGCATAATTGTGGAAGCCAAAGAACCTTCTCGAGAAAGAGCCATCAACGTTGGTGAAGATGCAAAGACATTGTGTGCTCCCCCATCCACATGAGAGAAATCAAGAACAGCTATTCCATTTTTACGCAACATTTCAATATCTGAGCCATCGCCCACACGATGATGTCCACCCGTAAGACGTCCTGAAACCGCGAGAGCTTTATCCGCTCTAGATACTAAAATAGCTGTTGGCTGCGGGAGTTTTTTTATATCATTAAGTTGGCGCTCAAATACATCAACATCAATGTCTGGTGCCGCCATTAATAAACTTGTAATACGACGAATAGGCTTATATTTTTTCTGTAAGGCTAAAGTTCTAAATGCTTCCATTATAACAAAATTGCCCATAGAATGCGCAATAACCGAAATCTGATCAGCATTGGTTTCACTAATAAGTGTTAAAAGCTCTATCAATCCGTCACGGGCAAAATTAGCACTGTCACGATCATAAATATAAAGAGGAACAGATCCGGCAGAAGGCCAAGAATAATGCACAGCGACAACATTTAAAGAATAATCATGTGTAAACTGTGCTGTACGAAATGTACCATCTGCAAAATTATTATTATACCCATGGATAAAAAGAAAAATTTCTCTTTTTCCTTTTGGCTTTTTTTCTAAAGCAGCATTTAATTGCTGTTTAAACTGTTCTTTATTATCGTATTTTTGCAATGCTACTGCTGCAAAATACTTATCATGCGTAGGTTTATAGGCATTTATTTCAACAACTCCCTTTGTATGTTGCTGAGGAATTCCTACGTCAACGCGATTGTAATGTACTTTATTTGATCGCTCTGCACCATAAGGTTGAGCGTAATTATTTTGCATCATACGACTTGTTGCAACATACACTGGAATGATGGCTTTTGGAGAAACTGGGTTCTCTTCAACTTCTCTTTCTACTGCAGTCATAGAAGGAGTTGCATGCACTCCATGCCAAAGCACAGCGCGTGAATCACTACATGCTGACAATAAAGAAATACAAATAAGAAGTGTTAAATATCTCAAAATCATTATACTTCTCACTGCAACTTTACCCCCACCCTATAAAAATATAACATTTCAAATGCACAGATAAAGTAATAAAAAATGAAACATTATTAGCAACACATCAACAAATAACATACAAAAAAGATTTTTCTATAATGCGCATAAATCCCCTCTCTCTACATAACTTCATCTCATTACAGGGACTCACCGCTAACTGGTGCGGTCGAGAAGACTCGAACTTCCACGGGTTGCCCCACAGCGACCTCAACGCTGCGCGTCTACCAATTCCGCCACGACCGCACGTGGGAAGAAAAACATTCTGGTTTTTAGCCTTTAACAAATCATAAAGAAAGGTACAAGCCAATTTTCTCTTTCTCATAATTTATTTTTATCCGAACGATTTATAACTTAATAGAGATTACTAAAAATATCGACTTTACTACGATCTTTGAATCATCATCATAAAGTGTGCTTGTGCAGCTTGATCTTTTTCATAATAACCATGAAAGTTTTTTGTAATTGTTGTAGAGCCCTGTTTTTGGATTCCTCTCATAGCCATACACATGTGCTCCGCCTCAATCAATACTGCTACACCATGAGGCTTCAGATACGTTTTTAACGCGTGAGCCACTTGCGCTGTCATGGCTTCTTGTGTTTGTAAACGACGAGAAAAAATATCTACAACACGCACAATTTTTGAAAGGCCAACAATTTTTTCATTAGGAAGATATGCTATATGTGCTTTCCCAATAATTGGGATCATATGATGCTCACAGTGTGAATAAAAAGGTATATTTTTTACGATTACGGCTTCATTATATCCTGAAACCTCTTCAAAAACTGTACCTAAGGTTTCTTTAACCGATTGACTATAACCACTAAAAAGCTCGCGATATGCCTTGGCTATACGTCTTGGAGTATCTAAAAGCCCTTCTCTATTTGGATTTTCCCCTATCCATAAGAGTAATGTACGAATCGCTTCTTCCACCTCTTCAATACTCGGACGCTTTTCTTCAGATAAAAAAGAATCCTTCGCGTCTTCTTTAACAACATTACGCATTCAAAAACTCCAAGCTTACTCTATACAAAGCATTTGCTCCATACCTATTTCATTTTGTATAATCTCTATATAAGCGAATTAAAAGTTTAAACAATCACGACTCTCAAAATTTCAGGCAATAGCGCATGATTGATAATATCTATAATGATAAAATACTTAAATATGCTGCACATATAGGAAAAATTGGGCGTCTTAATAATCCTGATGCAACATCAAAAAAACATGCACACCTTTGTGGTTCGACAATCACTGTAGATTTAAAAGTGGAAAATGGTATTATTACGGATTTTGCCCATGAAATACACGCATGTGTGCTAGGGCAAGCATCGGCTTCACTTTTAGCATCTCATATCATCGGACAAACAACACAAGATCTTAAAATATTGCGTGAAGTTATTTATCAAATGCTAACGCAAAATGGTCCTTCTCCTCAAGCTCCATTTAAGGATTTTTCTTGCTTACAGCCCATTAAAGATTATAAAATGCGCCATGCAGCAACACTACTACCCTTTGATGCAACGATAGACTGCATTCAAAAAATTGAAGAAAAATAAATGTTCAAATCACAATCTCGACAAAAAAAATTGACTCGAAATTACACAGGCAATTGGCAAAAAACACCTGGACGATTATTGGGTATTTTCTTAATACGTTTCTATCAAATAACACTTTCAAATCTTATAGGCAATCAATGTCGCCATGCCCCGACTTGTTCAGAATATACATATGAAGCGATTGCACGCCATGGGCTTTGGGCTGGTGCATGGATGGGACTCTTTCGTATCATACGTTGTGGGCCCTTTGGAACAGATGGCTTTGACCCAGTACCTATTTCTCTTGGAAATTCTTGCTGTTTTTATAAACCTTGGCGTTACTGGAAAATTTCTGACAAACACAACAAATAATCCTTTTCTTTTTTCGTATGTATTGATAAAAAATCAGTCTATAAGCTTTTTACTCAATTTTCACGAAACCATCCGCAATCGTTAGCGGAATTGGATTAAAAGGGTGTTTTTATGTCTTGCTCTGTTTCTCTTTCTTTTCCTGATGGTTCAAAACGTAATTACCCCTCCGAAATGACTGGTTTGGAATTAGCAGAATCCATTTCTAAATCACTCGCAAAAAAAGCTGTCGCCTATAGGCTTGATGGTATCACGCGAGACTTATCGGATCCATTGGAACAATCTGGTCAAGTAGAGATTATTACCCGAGAAGATTCACGCGCTCTTGAACTCATAAGGCATGACTGCGCCCATGTCCTTGCTGAAGCAGTGCAAGAACTCTTTCCTGAAACGCAAGTAACAATAGGTCCTGTCATTGAGAATGGATTCTATTATGATTTTGCACGCCAACAACCTTTTACATTAGATGATCTCACCGTCATTGAAAAGAAAATGCGTGAAATTATCCAACGCAATAAACCTTTCAGAAAAGAAATTTGGTCTCGTGAAAAAGCGAGAAAAATTTTTTCTGAGAAAAAGGAATTTTATAAAGTTGAACTTATTGATAGCATTCCTGAAAATCAAGATTTAAAAATTTATTATCAAGGAAAATGGTTTGATCTTTGCCGCGGACCGCACATGCAATCTACAGGGCAAATTGGGAATGCTTTCAAATTAATGAAAGTCGCAGGAGCTTATTGGCGTGGCGATGCCAATAATCCAATGCTCACAAGAATTTATGGAACAGCATTTGCAAATGAAAATGACTTAAAAGCCTACCTCCATATGCTAGAAGAAGCTGAAAAACGTGATCATCGCCGCTTGGGACGTGAAATGGACTTATTTCATTTTCAAGAAGAAGGGCCAGGAATGATTTTTTGGCACAAAAAAGGTTGGAAAATGTTCCAAAATTTGATCAACTATATGCGTAGACGCCTTGATGATCATCAATACGCTGAAGTTAATGCACCACAAGTTCTCGATAGGTCACTCTGGGAAATATCTGGCCATTGGGGCTGGTATAAGGAGAATATGTTCAAAGTAACTCCAGCAGCAGAAGATTCAGATCATGGGAATATTTATGCCCTTAAACCAATGAATTGCCCTGGTCATGTGCAAATTTTTAAACATGGTTTAAAATCTTATCGTGATTTGCCTATCAGACTTGCTGAATTTGGACTTGTTCATCGTTATGAGCCTTCGGGCTCTTTACATGGTCTTATGCGTGTGCGTGGTTTTACGCAAGATGATGCGCATATTTTTTGTACTGATGAACAATTAGCCGATGAATGTCTCAGTATTAATGATCTTATTTTATCAACTTATGCTGATTTTGGTTTTAAAGAAATTAGTCTTAAGCTTTCAACACGTCCAGAAAAACGAGTTGGGTCTGATGCATTATGGGATCATGCAGAAAGTATCATGGAATCTGTCCTTAAAACGATTGAAACAAAATTTGCAGGACAAATCAGAACAAGCATCCTTCCAGGTGAAGGAGCATTTTATGGTCCAAAATTTGAATATACATTAAAGGATGCTATCGGTCGTGAATGGCAATGTGGAACAACACAAATAGACTTTAATCTCCCCGAACGTTTTGGTGCATTCTATATTGATAAAGATTCAGAAAAACGTCAACCTGTTATGATCCACCGTGCTATCTTTGGATCAATGGAGCGTTTTCTTGGTATATTAATCGAAAATTTTGCTGGACATATGCCACTTTGGCTTGCTCCTGAACAAGTTGTTGTTGCAACAATTACGTCCGAAGCAAATGAATATGCCCAAAAAATAACAGCAAAACTTAGAGCTATTGGACTTTCCGCAACAACAGATCTCCGCAATGAAAAAATTAACTATAAAATACGAGAACATTCTTTACAAAAAGTCCCCGTAATTTTGGTATGTGGTAAACGTGAAGCTGAAACAAACAGCGTAAATATGCGCCGTTTAGGAAGTACGAATAAAACCCTTTTATCTGTAGAAGATGTGATTAAACAACTCTCAAATGAGGCAACACCTCCGGATTTGCAACGTGTAATAGATGCATAACATCGCAGAAGGTGGTAATACGTTAATTTTTTACTATAAATCTTCAAATTTTGTACAAAATGAGAGGGTTTGATATTGTAGTGTGTTTTGGTTTCATGCACAATTACCTATAACCAGAAAGAATCACGTGATCACTCTCTACAAGGTAGATTGATGAAAAAAATCAATGTAAGCTATGAGCTTTTTTAATGCAAAAATCATAGACAATTGAATATTAATAATAACATTAATCTTTTACCTTTATAATGAAAAGATGGTGCTATTATCATGGATAGATCATTACGATAATTATAGCAACATCAAGCAAGAAGGCTGAAAACAAGATTATATTTATTAATAAAAAATATGTAAAATTAGCTGAACAATGATATGTCTTATTCGTAAGATAAGCTCTTATAAAAAGACAAGATATTGATTTATAATGATAATATATCTTTATTCATATTAAATAAGGTTTCGAATATCATAGGATTGTCTCATTTTAGATATGTTTATGTTGAATCTATCAAAATTATTTTTTGGCACGAGACAAGCGGAATGAGTGTGTGGTTAAAAATTATTGAGAAAGGACTTTTAAAATGCCCACAATGAACCGCCTAAAGTGCTAAGGATTGTTGCAATCATTGAGGGTAGGCTAAACTATAATGCTGATGCCGACTTGCTCCTTCATAAATGTAAAAATAACAGTACTCAACGGGTTTACCATTATATCATTCACGAGAAATCATGGTGAAATAAGCTTAAGAAGCCTTAAGAAACATCTCTTTAAAACAAGCAGATGAATTGGTGAATCAATGGCATTCTACATCCTGCAATCTACACTGATGAGATATTGCATTAGCTTTCATAAAGTCAAATCAGAGAAAAATGGCAAAACTCAGCGCCTATTCTTTCCCCTCTTCATATTTTACCAAATTAAAAACTCTTATAAAAAACTCGTTAAATATACACATACGATACATTACTACTCGTTAAACGTATAAAACTCTGGGCACACCCATAAAACATCTAAATATCTACGAAACACATTGCTATGCTAGACGCAAGATATTGATTTGTAAAACAATTTCAAAACACATATTTTGCTAAAAAAGCAACACATATAAAACAAAAAACATTATTGCTATCGAGCTCTATCAAGAACACGCTTACATTCAATGAGTTCAAATAGGATTTCTTGCAACAATGCTTTATCAGTTTTATCTTTGTAAAGATTCACAGAACCAACAGATGTTTCTCCTTCATTCCTCATGAAATTCAAAAGCCCAAAAGAAGATTTTTTAGGCTTATTGCTAGCATTTTCAGAAGTTTGTCCTGCATGTTTCTTCTCTATGACCACATTCATAGCATCAAGATCACCATTACCCAATGCAGTCACAAAAGCAACACCATTTTCTTTCAAAAGGCGTTGCACACCTTTTATCGTATAACCCTGATCATATAATAACTGCTTAATACCATTGAGCAAATCAACATCGACCGGACGATAATAGCGCCTTCCTCCCCCACGTTTCATTGGTTTAATCTGCCTAAAACGTGTTTCCCAGAATCTTAACACATGCTGCGGAAGCTCCAATAACTCGGCTACTTCGCTAATTGTGCGAAAAGCATCAGAGCTTTTATCCATTTTGCAACACCTTATTTAAAACAAAATAAATTACTTTACAATGACTCATTCCGTCTCAATTTCTCAACAAGATTAGTCAAAAATAAGACCATCATTGACGACTTACACAACTGTCTTTTTCTAAAAAACAAAGACCTTTATTTTATCGTTTTTTTAACAAATACCAAACATACCATGGCATTCATTTATGAGATATCATTTTTTCTGTCTTGCACGATGCGAATCTAAAATTCTCTGTTTAAGGACATTGGCAGCCTTAAACGTTACAACACGTCGCGGCGGAATAGGTGCTTCAACACCTGTTTTTGGATTACGTCCAACACGTTCATTTTTACTGCGAACCTGAAAAGTTGCAAAAGAGGATAATTTAACCGCTTCACCTCTTACAAGTGAGTTGCAAATCTCATCCAAAACCAATTCGACTAAAGCTGCTGATTCAGTATGTGACAAGCCCACTCTTTTACAAACTACGCTCGCTAAATCTGCACGCGTTACTGTCTTACTTGTCATTATAACCACCTATTAAAATATTAAAAATTACAAAATGACTTATACGTTTTCTTGAAATATGGTCAAGTAGCCATAATTTACCAACGAATAAGAATTGCTCCCCATGTAAATCCACCTCCCATGGCCTCTAACATGATAAGATCTCCTTCTTTTATTTTTCCATCGCAAACAGCTGTTGTTAAAGCCAACGGAACTGATGCCGCAGACGTATTACCATGTTGATCAACGGTAATCACAACTTTATCTAGTGAAATTCCCAGTTTTTTAGCAGATGCTTCAATAATGCGCTTATTAGCCTGATGAGGTACAAACCAATCTAGTTGTGAAGAATCCATACCTGCAGCTGCAAAACAATCATCAACCACATCCGTTATCATACCAACAGCATATTTAAAAACTTCTCGTCCTTCCATACGCAAATAGCCTGTCGTTTGTGTTGTTGAAGGTCCACCATCAACATATAGCTTATCTATATAAGCACCATTAGAGCGCAATTTCGCAGACAATATACCACGCTCAAAAGCAATACCCCCCTCAATTTCCTGTGCTTCCAAAATAGCAGCACCCGCACCATCACCAAACAAAACACATGTCGTACGATCTTCCCAATCTAAAATTCGAGAAAATGTATCGGATCCAATAACTAAAATTCTTTTAGCCGCTCCACACCGTAAATAAGAATCTCCTGTTGTTAAAGCAAAAATAAAACCAGAGCAAACAGCTTGAATATCAAAAGCAAATCCATGGCTCATTCCCAAAGCACGCTGAATTTCAACAGCAGAAGCAGGAAAAGTACGATTCGGGGTGGACGTTGCTAAAATAATACAATCAATGTCTTTTATTGTTAAACCAGCATTTGTAAGTGCTGCTTGCGCAGCCTCAACTCCTAAAGAAACAGTTGTTTCATTTTCACTGGCAATATAACGTTGGCGTATTCCTGTACGCTGAACAATCCATGAATCTGACGTTTCAACAAACTTTGCAATCTCATCATTTGATAAACTTTTCTTCGGCAAAGCACTTCCTACACCACGTATAATTGACCGAATCATTAAGCTCTTACCTTTTCTTCAAATTTTTCATTTCTATTATAAGAGCTTATCATAAGGACTCTCCATTCACTGTCTCTTCACCTTCTTGATCAAAAAGTGTTTCTTTATTCTCATGAAACCGTCGCAAATCAGCTGTTATTTTTTTCAAAAGTCCATTATTAACCATCTCATAACCAACGCGGATAGCAGAAGCAAAACCGTTAGCATTAGCACTCCCATGGCTTTTGATCACAACACCATTCAACCCCAAAAGCACTCCTCCATTCACCCTATCGGGATCCATTTTGTGTTTCAGCGTACGAAAAGCACCCCGCGATAAAAAATAGCCAAGAGATGTTAAAAAAGAACTGCGCAGTGCGGAGTTTAAAATCTCTCCTATCTGTCGCGCGGTTCCTTCTGCGGTTTTTAAAGCAATATTACCAGAAAACCCCTCTGTTACAACAACATCGACTGTTCCTTTTCCAATGTCATTGCCCTCAACAAATCCTTTATATTCCAATCCTTCTAATTGCACTTCACGCAATATCATTCCTGCTTTTTTTATTTGATAAAGTCCTTTAACCTCTTCCACCCCCACATTTAAAAGCCCAACACTTGGTCTTTCAGTGTGATATAAAGCGCGAAACATACCCGCTCCCATAACCGCCAAATCAACCAACTGACCAGCAGAGGCACCAATTGTTGCCCCAATATCCAAAACGATACTCTCACTGCGAAGTGTTGGCCAGATACCCGCAATACCAGGACGTTCAGCCTCTGCGAGCATTTTCAAACAAAAATAAGACATGGCCATGAGTGCACCCGTATTACCAGCAGAAATGCAAGCATCAGCTTCACCATTTTTTACCGCTTCAATGGCGTACCACATTGATGATTTACCACGTCCATTACGAAGTGCTTGGCTTGGCTTTTCATCCATGCGTGTATAACTTTCTGTAGGGCAAAAGCGCGATACAGAATCCAAACAAGGGTATTTTTTTAAAACTGGACGAACGTCCTCCTCTATTCCATAAAACAGAAAATAAATATTTGATAAATATTTTTGTACAATTGCTGCTCCTGCAATAGCTGCTTCTGGACCGTAATCACCGCCCATGACATCCACAGAAATTCTAATCACGCTTGCATATCCCACATCTTTTCATTTACATCTTTAAACACATATTATGATTTTTGGCTCCTGAACACTCACAAAGCAAATCTTGCAAAAATCGCTCCGCAGAAAATATCGTTTAGCATACAATAGATATTTTATGTTTTTACAATCACTTCCAATTTTTCAAAACAGAAAATGGCGAGAATTTTTGCTCTGCTTCTTCTAAATTTTCAACCATATCCATCTTTATTCTCTCTTTACGTGGATAATGATTAATAGACAACTCAAAAAACTCTTCCATGATTGCACCAATATCAATTTTATCATCATAAAACACTTCAGGAGTATCAAGCCCCTCCACATCTAAAAACAATTCTCCTGTATCCTCTGATATTTTGGGCTTCATCAAATTTGAATCTTCAGGAACAAAAACAACCTCAATATTTTCACAAAGGATATTTTCTAATGGTTCTAATGTAACAACACATAACTGTAGTATGCGCGCTTGCAACAGACCTTTTATACGTACTCCGCGTTTTTTCCACGGGAAAATATGGAAATTTCCCTCACAAGATTTTACTTCAATTAAATCATGGTTCTGAGCTAAATTTGTACATTCTTTTTTGTTTGCACAAAAATGAACCCTTATACCTTTAGCAGGTAGAGAACGTACGGATATTGGATAAGCCAAAGCAAATGTCATTTGAGGAATATTTTTAACATTCATTGACAACTCCCAAAGATAAAAACGCATAAAGCACTGTGTTTTTATTTATATCAAGTATTCATGCATTTTTTTCTTTTCTAAAGAAATTCTATATGGCATAATTCACTTTATAACAGGGAAGCTCAGTGTAAGCTACGGTAGATTAAGCTAAAATTAGAAAAAACTTGAGGTTGCCTTCTTGTCCTACATCTCAGTATAAAAAGGAGATATCATTGTTTCAAATGCCTCACATAATAGCCTTAATCAAACGTAAATTATTGATTGGTCTATCAATAACAAGCATAGGAATGCTTGCTGGATGTGGTCTTCTCGATTCTTCAGGTTCGAGCCAAATTTATAGAGAGGGCTATGTTCTTGATAGAAATGCTCTAAGTTCTATTTCTGTTGGCTCAAGTCAAGAGCAAGTTCTTTTAACTTTAGGGACCCCTTCATTAAAAACAAAATATGATAATGAAGTTTTTTATTACATCTCACAGACACGCTATCGTGGGATGCAGTTTATGAAAACAAAGATTATTGATCGCAAAGTTTTAGCCATTTACTTCAATAAAAATAATCAGGTTGCAAAAGTTGCTAATTACGGATTACAAGACGGTCAAGTGTTTGATTTTATTGCACAAACAACACCAACTGTAACAAAAGAACATCCTTTTTTAATTCAAATTATAAAAGGCCCTGCGAATTTGCCACCCCATAACTAAATCATATAGTCTACATACCGTCTCAATATTATTAGGTCTGATAATATCTGACCTAATAATGGGGGATTTCTAGCTCTTATGGGCGGACTTTTTTTGCCATACTGTCGAGAACTGCATTAACAAGTTTTGGCTCATCACCTTCAAAAAACGCCTTAGCTATGTCAACATATTCATTCATGACAACCGCAACAGGAACATCTTTACGGTTGATCAACTCCCATAAACCTGCTCGTAAAATTGCTCGCAATATAGAATCAAGACGTGAAAGAGACCACTCTGCAGAAAGCTGTTGATGAAGCAGAGGATCAAGCTGCTTTTGATCTTTTACAACACCCGTTATAATAGCCAAAAACCATTGAAAATCAGCTTCAAGATACTGGTCTCCATCGATATCTTTTCCCAAACGATAAGCTTCATACTCAGCTGCTATTTCCATCACCCCCGAACCCACGATATCCATTTGATAGAGGGCTTGAACTGCAGCGAGTCTTGCTGCTCCACGTTTATTGGCTGAACGCGGAAAATGTCTGCTTTTTATATCAGCCATATTTAACGATTATCTCCAAATCTCTTTTTTAGAGCGATCATACATAAAGCAGCTTCAGCCGCAAAACCACCTTTATTTTTGTCATCTAGATTCGCACGCACCCATGCTTGTTCTTCATTTTCAACAGTCAAAATACCATTTCCAATAGCCAAGTGCTGATGAATAGTTAAATCCATCAATGCACGACAAGAATCATTAGCAACAATTTCAAAGTGATATGTTTCGCCCCGAATAACACAACCAAGAGCAACATAACCATCATAAGATATCTTATTTTGTTCAGCAAAAGCTATTGCACTTGGTATTTCTAATGCTCCAGGAACCGTTACAACATCATAACTTGCTTCAGCTTTTTGCAAAGTATTCACTGCACCTCTCAAAAGCGCATCAGAAATCCCCTCATAAAAACGTGCTTCAACAATCAATACGTGAGGCTTTTTACGTATCTCTTTCATCATAATGGAATTCCACAAAAAACGAATCAAAAAAATCAAGGTTATAAAGCATAAAATTCTGAAAACGATCAATAGAGTTTTGGTTTATTCATCTTCTCTTTTTAAAGCAAAAAGTTTCGCAGCATAACGAGCAAGTTGATCAATTTCCAAATTGACCCGATCTCCAATTCTAGCCTGTCCCCACGTTGTCATTTCGAGTGTATGGCGAATAATAAGAACATCAAAAACACAATCCTCAACACCATTAACAGTCAAAGATGTCCCATTAAGTGCAATAGATCCCTTATTGACAATGAAAGGTATAAATTGTCTTGCAACTTTTAAATAAAAACGAATTGCATCCCCTTCATTTTTTTGATCAATGATTTCAACCAAACCATCAATATGACCAGAAACCAAATGTCCTCCCATTTCATCACCTAATCGAAGCGAACGTTCCAAATTAACAAAAGTTCCTTTTGTCCATTGTGCAAGATTCGTTAAACGTAATGTTTCTTCCCACGCCTCGACAACAAACCAATTAGAATCTTCTTGTTTTAATCCTCGCTCTACAATTGTCAGACAAATTCCTGAACAAGCAATTGATGCGCCAATTGCTAAGCTTTCTATAGCATAGCGTGTAGAAATCTTTAAACGCATCCCCTGCTTTAAAGGTTGAACATCTTCAATACAACCAATATCCGTTATAATTCCTGTGAACATAATGTCTTACGTCTCCATTTATAAAAACGGTCATTTCCAAACATTCTTGTCTCAATCTCATAAAACTGCGAGAGATAATTTCCAAAATGAGGGGCTTCAATACGATTTTTTCCTAAAACCATGGGGGTATGAAAACATATCAAATGATCAACACAACCAGCATTCAAAAACTTTTCCCCTGTCTTTACGCCCCCTTCCAATAAAACACTATTAATCCCATGTTTATAAAGCATCTGTAAAAGAGCAAAGGGTTCCACACAACCATTGTTCATCTCTACCGAATAAACAGACACACCATATTGCTCCAATGCATTTTTTTTGCTTTTCTTTGAAAGATCCACATCACAAATAACCCATGTAGGAATTTTCATAGCTGTTTGGACAACTTTTGCATCAAGGGGGATAGATAAATCTGCATCCAAAATAATACGAATTGGTGAGCGCATCTCCATCCCTGGCAAGCGGCAATTAAGTTGTGGATCATCTGCTAATATAGTACCAATACCAACGAGGATAGCATTATTTTGAGCGCGTAAAATATGCGTATGGGCATGAGAAAGTGTTCCACTAATTTTTACGCTGCCCTTTTCTCTTTTCCCAACACCATTATCAGCAGAAATTGCCATTTTAAAAGTGACCGCACAGCGTTGTATCTTCCTTATACACCAATGCGTCCATAAAGATTCAAAAGCCTCTTCAGCTAAAATGCCCTCAACCACTTCAATACCCGCCGCTCGCAAAAGAGCAATACCATGACCATCAACACGCTTGTCACAATCAGTCAACGCAACAACAACTCGAGAAATACCTGAATCAATGAGTGCATTCACACATGGCGAAGTTTTTCCATAATGCGCACAAGGTTCTAAAGTAACATAAGCAGTCGCTCCTTGAGCCAAAGAACCAGCCATATGTAAAGCTTGCACTTCCGCGTGAGGACTCCCATGAATAGCTGTTATGCCATAGCCAACAATAAATGCCCCCGCACTATTATCGTTTCGCACAATTAACGTACCAACGGAAGGATTCTCACCTGTAAGACCGACATGACGCTCTGCTAGACGAATAGCTGCAGCCATAAACCGTTCATCTTGCAATTTTTTATTCATCAAAACGAGATTCTGTATCCGCAATACCCTTTGACAATTCATCTATAACATCGTGAAAATCGCTTGCATTACGAAAATCTCGATACACAGAAGCAAAACGAATATAAGCAATATCATCAATTCTTTTCAATGCTTCCATAACAAGATGTCCAATTTTTTCTGAAGCAATCTCCGGTTCTCCCAAACTTTCAAGCTGGCGCACAATGCCAGAAATTGCTCGTTCAATATGATCAGGATCAATATTGCGCTTACGTACAGCCACATCAACTGATCGCATTAACTTATCACGATCGAATGGTTCACATCGTCCACTTTTTTTAGCAACCAATAGCTCACGCAACTGAACACGTTCAAAAGTTGTAAAACGACCACCACAGACGGAACACACACGGCGGCGGCGAATCACTGCCCCCTCTTCTGCTGGACGTGAATCTTTAACCTGTGTATCCTCATATTGGCAGTAAGGACAGCGCATCTTCTGTGTCCTTAACGATTACTAAGATAAGAGTAAAGAGGAAATTGACTCGTTATATCTTTTACCTTTTTCTCAACAGCCATTTCAACGGCATAATTATCTTCATCACTTTTTGCGCTCCGAAGACCATCAAGAACTTCTGAAACCAGATGACCAACTTGAATAAACTCTTTTTCTGAAAAACCACGTGTTGTGGCAGCAGGTGATCCCAAGCGAATTCCCGATGTTATAGATGGCGTTTCAGGATCAAAAGGAATACCATTTTTATTGCAGGTAATATGAGCGCGCCCCAAAGCCAATTCAGCACGTTTACCTGTTAGATTTTTGGAACGTAGATCAACCAACAATAAATGATTATCTGTACCACCAGAAACAATATTAAAACCATTACTCTGTAATATTTTTGCTAAAGTTTTCGCATTAGCGACCACATTGGCACTGTAACTCTTAAAAGAGGGACGCAAAGCCTCCTCAAATGCAACAGCCTTTGCAGCAATTACATGCATTAAAGGACCACCTTGAAGACCAGGAAAAATTGCAGAATTAATTTTCCTGGATAAAGACTCATCATTTGTCAATATTAAACCACCACGAGGACCTCGAAGCGACTTATGTGTTGTTGTTGTTACAATATGCGCATGTGGAACGGGCGAAGGATGCACGCCACCAGCAACAAGACCGGCAATATGAGACATATCAACGAGTAGATGAGCACCAATCTTATCTGCAATTTCACGGAATCGTTTCCAATCCCATAGCCGTGGATAAGATGAGCCACCCGCTATAATAAGTTTGGGCTTACGTTCTTTTGCAAGTTGCTCAACCTCATCCATATCAATAATCTGATCTTCTTGACGCACACCATAGGAAACAACATCAAACCATTTTCCTGACATATTAACAGATGAACCATGCGTAAGGTGACCACCAGCATTTAAGTCTAATCCCATAAATGTGTCACCAGGCTGAAGTAAAGCTAAAAAGACAGCTTGATTCATTTGGCTACCAGAATTAGGCTGTACATTCGCAAAAGCAGCACCAAAAAGCTGTTTTGCCCTTTCAATGGCTAAATCTTCAACGACATCAACAAATTGACACCCGCCATAGTAGCGCTTTCTTGGATAACCTTCTGCATACTTATTAGTTAAAACAGACCCCTGCGCTTCAAGAACCGCTCTTGAAACAATATTCTCTGAAGCAATCAGCTCAATTTCATGTTGTTGACGCTCAAACTCCCCTCTAATTGCATCAAAGATTGCACCATCAACAGTTTGTAAATTATCATTAAAAAAGCGCTTTTGTGCGTCATTTTCTTGCTGAGTCATAAAACACATTCCTAACATAAAAAAATAAAATCACTGAACGATAACACAGCAAACCATGCAAACCAAACATTTTAAACCGCTTACACTCAAAAATAATGACGCAAATATTTATCTTATTCTTTGTTATAAAAAAAACAAAAAACTTCCCTCTCAAGAATGGTAAAAAATGAGATTACATTTCTTTTTTTACACTCTTATTTGTTTACACCTTTTACAAAAGGTATCTATAATCTAAAGAAATTCAATAATTTAATGATTAAAAATAATTTATAATGTGAAAAACTGAATATAATAGGCAAAGTTAATACAAGGCAAATAAGAATGCTAACTAAAGTTTTTATTGATGGTGAACATGGCACAACCGGACTACAAATACAAAAACGCTTAGAGGGGCGTACAGATTTAAAACTACTCTCTCTTGCTCATAAAGATCGCCATAATGTCCATCTGCGACAAGACTATCTTAATCAAGCCGATATTGCTATTTTGTGTCTTCCAGATGATGCTGCACGCGAAACAGTTCATTGGCTTAAAAAAAATAAAAACATTAGGATTATTGATAGCTCGACAGCCCACCGTGTTGCACCAGACTGGGTTTACGGTTTTCCTGAAATGACAACAGGACAAAGAAAGCGCATCCAAGCAGCACATTATGTAACCAATCCCGGGTGCTATCCTACCGGTGCCATTAGTTTGATTCGCCCACTCCGTGAAGCAGGACTGCTAGACGCCTATTATCCCATCTCGATTAATGCAATCTCCGGCTATACTGGTGGTGGAAAACAGTTGATTTTAGAAATGGAAAATCAATCTCAACAAAATATTCAGAACAATTATTTTATCTATGGTCTTAATCTTGAACACAAACATGTGCCAGAAATTAAAATCTATGGACAAATCAACCAAACCCCAATTTTCATACCAAGTGTTGGTCGTTTTCCCCAAGGAATGATTGTGAATCTTCCTCTGCATCGCCATTTATTCACAAAATCAGCAAACTGTTCTGATTTGCGCGAAATTCTCGCAAACCATTACGATGGACAAAATACCATTTTAGTTGCATCACAAGAAGAAACTGCTTCACTTCAAAGACTTAATCCAGAGTGTTTAGCCAATAAAGATAATATGAAACTGTTCGTATTTGGAAATGATCGTGAAGGTATTTTTAATCTCAGCGCCATATTCGATAATTTAGGAAAAGGCGCATCAGCTGCGGCTATCCAGAACCTCGATTTAATGCTTTCAAGCAACTTAAACTCCCTATAAATACAAACTTTTATTCAACAACGCGATATGCCCCTTTCGTTGCTCGCCAGTGCGCAACCGCAAAACATAACACTGCTAGTGCCATACTTTGGTGAATGAGCCCTAAACTTATCGGAACCTCATGTAACAGTGTTAAGATACCCAAGAGTGCTTGGATAATAATCATAACACAGATAAGAAATGCACGACGAGAATGGGTTGAATGTGGAATGTTTTTTTGTACATAGAAAGCATGAACAACTGAAACAATAAATACAAAATAAGCAAAAAATCGATGAATAAATTGAACCATTAATGAATTTTCGAATAAATTGAGCCAAACAGGACGAAGCTGCAACAAACCATCAGGAATAATCTGCCCATCCATAAGAGGCCATGTATTATAGACTTTTCCAGCATGAAGCCCTGCAACCAAAGCTCCGAAATAAATCTCTATCAAAACGAGAACAACAAGCCAAGCCGCAAAATATTGCACCTTTTTATTTGCTGGCTTTTCTGAATATTCTGCAAGTCCTCGAGATAAATAAGTAACAAAAACAATAACAAAACATGCCGTTATAAGATGAAATGCCAAACGATATTGGCTCACACTTGTTAAATTACTTTGCCCAATCCCTGAAGCAACCATCCACCAACCAATAAAGCCTTGAAAGGCGATAAGAATAGGCACGACAATAAGCGGGAGTAAGATATTTTTTTCAACACGCTTAGTCGCCCAAAACCAAATGAGCCCCAATAAAGCGACAAGACCAACAAGACGCCCAAGAACACGATGCGCCCATTCCCACCAAAATATGACCTTAAAAGCACTTAAGCTCATATCAGGATTAAGCAGCTTATATTGTGCTATCTGTTGATATTTTAAAAATTCCTCTTGCCATTGATCCACACCAATCGGTGGAATAACGCCGTGTATTGGCTTCCATTCCGTTATAGATAATCCTGATCCCGTCAAACGAGTAGCGCCACCTACTAAGACAATTGCTAAACAAAGCAATAAAATAGAGTAAAGCCACACCTGTATTTGTTTTCTATTTTTCTTTTGCACGGGCGTTAAAATGCTATTGTTTAATCTCTTTACTGCCATCTCTGATTGCCCCACGCTTCTCTCCAACTACAATGCATTTTAAAATTTAAACATCAAATCATTGTGTATTCTAGTATGTACTATAACTTTAGCAAAAAACAAGCGTACCACTATAACATGCGATACATATTTCTTTTTTATAAAGTTTATGATGCAACAACGCGATAAACAGCCTTTGGAAAGCTGCTTACCATCCGCATCATCCATTCTTGTTCATTAAGAACAGTCTTACAAATATAATAGTCTGTTAGCTCTGCAAATTGCTCAAATCCATATTTTGGTTCGCTTGCCATCTCTAGAATGATAAAATCATATTCTTTTTTAAATTCTTGTAATATATGAGAAATGTCATTTGAAAAATCTTGTGCAGAAATAGCACTTGTTAACCCCTGAGGAAGAATATCAACCCCCGTATCATAATCACGGTAAATAACATCATGCAGCTGGGCATTGCCCGTTAAAATATCACTCAGTCCGCGATGTGGACCAATGACCTTCTCTATTTGTTGACCAGAAATATCGACCAACAGAATTGTTTTGTTCTCTTTTGTGAGATGAAGTGAAAGCTTTGCCGCTGTCCGTGCAGCCTCTGGTCCAATGATTGAAATAATGGTTGAAGCACGCCATTTCAAAACATCAGATAATCCCTCTATCGTAATAAAAGCTTCAAGATTTTTCATTTCTTGAGAGACTAAAATACTCTCGTTCTTCTTAAGAGCATTTTCTTTTGATCTCAAATCCTCTTCTGAAGGTTGATCTTTTTTGCTTTTAAAGCACGGATAAAATAACAATATTCCTAGTAAAAGAGTAAGGAAGCTAGCCAATGCACTCACAAAAATATTTTTTCCATAAAGAGCCATAAAAGAAATTGGTGCTAACGTTGTTGGCATAACCACGTGGATATTTGTGTTTTGTAAAAGAAGAGGATTATCACTCAATCTCCGATATGAACCAATAATTTTTTCTCTTCGTTGAGCAGACTTACTCATCGCTTTATTTTGTGCATCGACTGCTGCTTTTATTTTATTTTCAAACTCGTTAAATATTTCATTCAAAGATTGGGATTGATCTTTTACAAAAAAGTTCATTCTTTTTTTGAGCTGTTTTTCTAATTCCGTTGCAATAACCTCATCTGAATGAACTTGATAAACGATTTGTAAAATTTTATTTTTTAATTGATGAGAAACTGTTTCTAATTCCGCAGTCATTGCTTTAATTTGAGGATGTGTCCACCCCAATTGCACCGCCATATGTGCTCTTTGCGTTTCCAAAAGATCACGTTTAGATTCCAGAGCAACAATTGCTGAATTACCTGCAATAAACGATAAAGACAATAAAGACTGTCCCTTTTCACGCATCGCGTTAATCGTTGAGTTCAAACTTGTTAAATGAATACGCTTTAAAGTTGCTTCCGTTAATTGCATAGAAAGATCATGAAGCTCTGTTTGTTTTACACCCTGCTGAATAAAAGACTCAACAGATGTACGAAATCCCTGCATGATATTAACGATTGCAGTATTATCATATTGTTTGTCTTCTAATTTATCATTTAACAAGAATTGTTTCTGTTTTATGATTGCTTGTGAAAATGCGGAAAACCAAGTTTCCAACCCACGTTGAGCTGCTTCAAGTGTCTCAGCTTCAAAAGTCAAATCGATAAAATCACCACGACGCGATAAACGGATATTTTCATGATTTTTTTTCTTATTAAAAGCACTTAAAGAAAATTGCGAATCATTGAAGAACATAGGCTGTGAAAACAAAAAAGCGATAACATTGTCTTGCTTTTTGATTGGTAACGGTTTTCCTACAGAATCAGATAATGAAAATATTAAAGTTGCTTGGTAACCACGGGGCTGAAAAAAATAATACAACCAAATCAAAGATATACATAGCATTTGTAATAGCAAAACAATCAAAATGCTTCGCCATACAGTACGTAGGAATAGTCTTTTATTACACTTAAGACTCATCTTTATTTTAACCAGCAAAATACTTCTTCATATTGTTTTATTAAGAGAAAGTAGTAACTATCCTCTTAACTTGCTGTCATATTATTTTCAGATAATAAAAACATAAAATTTAAGCACAAATGTTCAGCAATAGCTTTAAAGAACTTAATTCATATTTTTTTGATGTTCTCTAATTGTTTTTTTGCTTCAGAAGTAATAACGGCTCTAATGGTAACAGACCCATCATCATGTCCTTCTTGCATTATTTCCGAAGAGTTTTCATAAAACCAATCGATAAGCGACATTTCATGAGGTTTTAAAAGATATTCAATGCTTTGCACCTCTCCAAAAATTCGCTTTTCAATGGCTCTTAATAATTGATCGAGTCCATCCCCCTTAAGCGCTGATACCATGAGAGCAGGATTTAATCGTGTTTTTGCGCTTGTTTGTAAAACATTCAATGCCTGCTCATCCAACATATCAATCTTATTCCAAACCTCTATGATATGCTCCATATCATCAATATCGATATCAAGACTTGAAAGCACTTCTAAAACATCTTGAGCATGTGCACGATGATCAAGATCTGACATATCTCTTACATGAAGAATGAGATCCGCTTCAACCACTTCTTCAAGGGTTGCTCTAAAAGCTGCAATCAAATTTGTTGGCAAGTTAGAAATAAACCCTACAGTATCAGACAAAAGAATAGTTTTTCCATGGGGAAGAACAACTTTGCGCAAAGTCGGATCAAGCGTTGCAAATAACATATTCTTTGCTAATACATCTGCACCACTTAAACGGTTAAAGAGAGTTGATTTTCCTGTATTCGTATATCCTACCAGTGCCACAACAGGATAAGATGTTTTTTTCCTTTTTGCTCTATGTAGTGCACGTGTTTTAATAACCGTTTCCAATTCGCGTCGAATACGAATAATTTTCTCTTGTAAAAGACGCCTGTCTGCTTCAATTTGCGTTTCACCAGGTCCACCTAGAAAGCCACGTCCCCCCCGTTGCCTTTCCAAGTGCGTCCAACTACGCACAAGTCGCCCTTTTTGATAAGACAAATGCGCTAACTCTACTTGCAAAACTCCTTCTTTTGTTCGTGCACGATCCCCAAAAATTTCAAGAATCAAAGCCGTTCTATCGATAACTTTGCAATTCCATAATTTTTCTAAATTACGCTGCTGTACTGGCGTTAAAAAGTGATCTACAATCGTAAGCTCAATAGAATATTCATCTATATAACAGGTTAACGCATCTACTTTACCTTTTCCAAAGAGAGTCGCAGAGCGAGGCGTTGCAATATTAACCGTTTCATAATTAACAACTTCTAACCTTATAGCACGCGCTAAGCCTAATGACTCTTTAACACGAGAAGATATAGAACACTCTCTCAAAGAGCTTTCACTTCTATTTTCTTGAAAAATCGGTATCAAAACAAGTGCGCGCACCTGCCCTGTATTCTGCGAAAACACCCCTCCTAATCTCTCATTTTTATTTATCATAGCAATCTAAGTACTTTTAAAATGGGATAAGAGGTTTATCTTAAAATGATATGTTTACTCAGGACTTTCACCCTCAAACATCTGCACAGGCTGTCCAGGCATAATCGTAGAAATAGCATGCTTATAAACCAATTGCGCATGTCCATCTCGGCGCAAAAGAACACAAAAATTATCAAATGAAGTTACAATACCCGTGAGTTTAACGCCATTGACAAGAAAAATTGTAAGGGAAATTTTTTGCTTACGCACCGTATTTAAAAACACATCTTGCAGGTGTTGTGATCGCTCTGCCATTATTCTTACACCTTCATCTCGATTGCATAAAATATTCGTGCATGCATATCGACTGAAAAATATCTAATTGTCAACGTAGAAGCTTCAAAATTTAGCAACAAACAACTGAAATTAGAGAAAAAACGGCTCTTTAAGGCAATAATAAAGCGCAACTTACAAAAAGCTATATTAAATTAAAAATTTTTCCACGTTTATTCTTTTATAATCTTACAGTCCAAAGGCATACTTTTATATATCCTAAGCTATTACAGACTATATGTGATGATGAATCTGCTTCGTTTAGAATCAATAAAAGTAAACGGACAACAATATTTATTAACGATCATCGGTATTAATAGAGAGGTGTTCGCACCTTAACTGTGTATATAACGGCTATTAAATTATCCTTGTTTCAAAGACTAGCGGCTTATAAAGTTTTTTATAAACACAAGTTGTAAACAGTATTTTTGTTTTTGTTAGATTCAAATAATAAATTGTTTTTACTATATTTTATAACATTTTTAAACAGGGTATAAGAAACCGCGTTAACTTTATCTTGATAAGTTTTTAAAATTTTTCCCTAAGCATATTCCTTTCTAAATAATTAACAGCTAGTATGTAGAGATTATGTGGAAGAGGACGTATCCCTTTTCCGTCTGTAAGAGTACGAGGCGAGTATGGCACGCAGAACCAAATTGCAAACATTTGAAGTTGAAGTTGAAGAAGCCCTCACAAAAGCTATGAACTTTGATTTCAATGACACAGAATTTGAAACAATATCATCAAATAATTCTGAAAATATTGTTAATGTCGATGATCTGATTCAAAAAATTGCAATGGCAGAAGAAGAATTCTTTGCTGAAAACGGTACGTCAACTTTTGTTTCTAATATTCATGATGAAGCTGTTGTTGATAAATCCGTTGTTGAACAGCTTTTTGCTCCAAAACCTTCACCTGATATTTCAGGTGGGACTGTTCATAATACATTGTTATCTACAAAACTTCTTCCTGCAAATGATGATATAACAACCCCTGTAAATTTTGGACTATTAAAGCAGCGTTCTTCCTCTCGAGTCTACTGGTATACAACAGCGCTTAGTGCTTTATGGGCAACGGGAGGAGCTTTTATTGCGCATAAGCTCGCACCTACCGGACTCAGCTCCTTATCCAATATCAGCACTTTTGTTACATCCCCAACAGGACTCGCTGTAGCAGCCGGAACAGCAATTCCTATCCTTATATCTTGGGGCGTTGCTCAATTAACAAAACGTTCAAACGACTTGCATAATATTGCTCTTCTTATGACAAATGCTGCGCAGCGCCTTAGTGAACCACAACATTTATCTGAAAAACAAGCTATTGCTATAGGGCAAACCATTCGTGAAGAAGTAGCGGCAATGAACGAAGGTATTGAACGTACCCTCGGACGTGCTGTTGAACTTGAAGCAATCATACAAGGTGAAGTTCACAACCTAGAACAAGCCTATGCTGAGAATGAATCACGTATTCACACATTAATCAAAGAATTGAGCAATGAACGCATCGCCATTTTGAATCACGCAGATCGCGTACAATCAACAATTAAAGGAACCCAAGAACAACTGAGTGATGAATTTGGTTTAGTTACCTCTAAAATTGTAACCAATGTTGAGAAGCTTGCACAAACTCTCTCTCAAACTTTACAAAAACAAGGTGAAGACCTTGTTGAAAAACTTTCCTATGCCGGTGATGGCGTAACAAATCAGCTTGTTGAAAAATTTAACGAAACAACAACACAAATTCAGCAGAAAAACACAGAATTTTTTCATGAATTAGGAAAAAACTTCGATGGTTTTTCAAAACGATTTGATCATAATGAAAAGCAAATAGAAAAAACCTTTAATGAAACAGCTGAAAAAGCGGAAGTACATGTTGCTAAAATTGCCACACATATACAAGCAGTAACAGATCAAACTTTGCACGCTGTCGATGAAAAGTTTAAAGCCTTGGATCAAGCTCTTATTGATCGTAATAATCAATCTCTACAGAATTTTGATGAGAAGATCTTAAAGCTCGACGACCAAGCACATAAACTCTCTTCTAAATTTGATAACATAACCTCGCAAGCAATTGGAGCCTTTGAACAACGTTTAGCCACTGTTGATCTTTCTCTTAAAGAACATAGTGATTCCATCATTGATTCCTTTATAGAACGCAGTCAGGCTTTAGAGGATAATGCTGAAAAACTTGGTAACTTCTTGGAATCTCATGTCTTGAAAATAAATGAAAACCTCCAAGAAAAAACAGCAGACATTACCCATGCATTTACAAATGGACGTGAAGCTATTCTTTCTGCAATTGATAAAAGTAAAGAAAGCCTGAGAGAAGAAATTCAGTATGTCGACAATGCCATTGTTGATATCATCCAAGAACGTTCACAAGATTTTAAAGTACAACTTTCTGATCAACGAGCTCTTATGGCAGACATGCTCGATAACGAGAAGAATAAAATTGCGGATACATTAAGAAATCAAATTGATGTCTTGTCCCAAAACACTTCTCATATTGAAAAAGTTTTGGCTGACAATATTCAAGTCGTTGATAAACAAGCTGAAAATCATATTACAAACATCATTCAATGCACTGAAAAACTACAAGATGTCATTGTACAAAGCTGCAGTACAACCCAAGATGCTTTAGAAGCACAAGCGAGAAACATTGATATCCGTGCCGATGCTCTGCGTGACTCTTTAGCGATTAATAGTTTTTCTCTCAATGAAGTTCTTGCCGATCAAGCACGCACACTTGAGCAACGCATGGAAACAATCCATAATCTCATTGCAAAAAGTGATATACGTGTCGATGTTGCATTGAAACAACAAATAGATTTAGTTGAAAGTGCAATTGTCGCCAATAATAAGAACATTACTGAAACGGTTCAAGATCATATCAAAAACCTTGAAAACCATGCCGAAATTTTAAAGAACACTCTCTCTCAATCGAGTGGTGTTTTCTTTGAAACCCTTGAAACACGTATGGAATCATTCGATACAGATCTAGAAGATCGTGCACACAAAATTTTTGAACGAACAACAACGCTAGAGGAAACCTTATCTGAAAAATTTAGCCAAATCTGTGAAGCCATTGATATGCAAACATCTGTTATTGAGGAACGTTCTGACACGTTAAAAACGTCTCTCATGCTTAATAATGAGCAAAGTCAGATAATTCAACAAGCACTGGAAAGCAGTGTTGACAATATGCGTGTAACCTTAGAAGACTCTGTTAATATAGTTACAGATAACCTGCATAATAAGATTATAAAAGCTTCTGATATTCTTTCTTCTACGAGTGAACAAATTCTTTCATCTGTTACAAATGTTACTGCACAAGCAGAAAATATTCTCTCAGAATCAGGCAATCGCATTGTATCAAATGTCAAAAAAACTGTTTATGATACCAGTGAAAAAGTTCTGTCCGTTCTGTCTGAACAAACAGCGCATACTGTCGAAGCTTTCGCAACAGCCAGTCATAATGCACAAGCATTATTGAACGAAACCATTCACACATCAACAACAGCAATAGAGCAAGTTCTTAATGAACGCTGTGATGTTCTTCATCACTCTATGCAAAATTTTAAAAATAATTTAGGTTATCAACTTTCTGATGTAACGAGCCGTTTGGAAGTTGCAGAAAATCAAACAGCAACACAAATTTCAAAACATGTTGGAAAAATAACAGAGCTGACAAATCACTTAAATCAAGCAGCGCAAAATACGACAGAATCAATTGATTCTTTAACACAGCATATCGGTGAACAACTCTCTCTCTCCACACAAGAAGCTGAACAAAGAATTTATGCACACAATGAATTTTTAGTGAATAGCTTAACAAAAGCTAACTCTGAAACACTTCAAACAATAACGGTTATGAAGGAAGAACTTGTTAATAATGTCTCATCCGTCTTAACACAGTTGAATCAATCAATTTACAATTTTCACGAAAATAGTAATGTTTTATTATCAGCTGTTCAAAATATTGATGGTCAGTTTAATGAGAGTGCGAGTAATTTTTTCCGCAACACGGACCAAGTAGCAGAGCGTCTGTCAGCCTCAAATCAAGTGCTCAATAATAATGTTGAAATTCTGCAAGGACTTTCAAAGAATACCTTTGAACAAATTAATCATATAACGAGCAGTTTTGGTGAACATGCAAAAACACTTTCCCAAACTATTCATGTTCTTGAACAGTCTGAAAATTCACTGAGTGCAACACTTGAAGAAAAACATAATACGCTTTCTGTATTAAGTGATGCTCTTGTTTCAAAGTCTCATGAAATTAATCAAATGATTGGGCATTATGAAAAAATCTTCAACTCAGCACTTGAACGCTCTGATAAGAATGCACGTAACTCCACAAATTCATTCCAACAATCACTTAATAGGCTTGTTAGTGAAGCATCGGCGCGTTTTTCAGAAGCAGCAGAAGACATACGTCGCTCCGCTGATGAAGTTCGTTTAGAGCTTTCAAAGATTAATAATGATATCAATGAAAATGTTAAAAAACTTCCGGAAAAGACAAAAGAAACAACGCAAACAATTCGCACAGCTTTGAATGAACAGATTACAGCGTTACAAGATCTAGTCAGTGTTATACAAAATGATCAAAAGGGCGCAAAAAAACAGCTGATATCAGAATTTCCTGCATCATCAATGTTTAATCAAAGAAGTGACAATTCCACTGAGTCCGTTAAAAAGATCGTACCACCTAAGCCTATTCTGCAACAAGATCAAAGCAAAAAAAGACCAAATAAATGGGTGTCAAATCTCTTAGAAAGAGCTTCACGTGAAGAAACGTTTTATGATGCTCCCCCTAGTGATGATGTTTTAACATCAGTGCAAACAAAACCATCTCCTGCAAACTGCTCTCTTAATTCATTAGCTTCTGGTATAGTGCAAGCTATTAATCACAATGCCATTGTTGAGCTATGGGATCATTATCAACGTGGACAAAAAAACATCGTAACAGAACGCCTTTATACCTTAAATGGACAAAAAATATTTGAAATGATTAAGAGAAAATATATGAGCGATTTTGAGTTTAAACGTTCAGTGAATCAATATGTTACAGATTTTGAAAAACTCTTACGTGATATATCGCGCAGTTCTGGTTCTTCCAGCTCAGTTCGCAAATACCTGATATCAGATACCGGAAAAGTTTATACTATGCTTGCTCATGCAAGTGGTCGAATCCAATAAAAAATAAAAAAAGTGGAAAAAGATATTTTTTCCACTTTTTTCCTCTCCAGTTGTTTTAATGGCTCATTGTAGAGTACTTTGCTTTTAACTGCAGCTTTGTACTTCAAAGGCTGGGATAATTGGCGTGCGGTCTTCTGTGATATCCTAAGCAATAACCCTAAAGAAGCGTAATGACTTATAAAACAACATATCATTCTAAGAATGATAAAGCATATTTTCTATTTCCTTATCTTTTTCTTAACTCCTTTATTTTTCATAGTTTCATAAAGGTACAAAATAGGTAATAATTATTTTTGCTAATTGTGAAAAAATTCCGTGCTTTTACATTAAAATAGCTCATAGAAACATTTCTATTTATTTTTTTAATGTTTTTTATCCACACATTACTCTCGTTTGAATTATGTAAGTAAATATTTTTTATTATATTAGGTGAATTTTAAATAAAAGAATCTTATTGTATTCAAATTTCCCATCCAACATACGAAATGATGCATTATAAATTATAAAGAAAAGCGTTATGGAAAATATATGATTTTCATGTTATAAAATCCGCAATTACAGCCATTTCAGCCACATCTTTGTTTATTAAAACACATAATTGTTAGTATATAAAAAATACAGCTTTCACTATTAAGAATCCAATTAAACAATGAACAACACCACTTCCATTTTCAACATTCCAGTCTCCTTTAAAATAGCTGAATAAACAATTTATAAATTACAAATTGTTATTTAAAATTTCTTGTACCTCCGTATGAAACTTTAAATAAAATATATATTTTATAAAAAATGGATGAAATTGATAGGAAATGTTCTTCTGTTCTTTCCTTATTTTGTAAACATTGCAAAAAAATAATGGCTTGATAATGTAATCGTTAGAAAATATTTTATTTTTTTGTAAACTAATCAATTTTTATGAGTTTTATTAAGGAGAGAGAAAGAAAAGTGCTGCTATCAATGAAATTATTCATGCACACAAACAAAAAGAATCATCAAACTGGTTTTACGATCCAGAAGAGTTTGCTCATGCTCATGCATTTTGATATTCAGAGAAATGAGGATCTATTAGTGGACAAAACCTTATCGTAGATGGAACATTTCATATACACATACGCTAACTTGGATATCATAAAAATGCCTAGAGAACGAAATAGTGATTTCAGTTCACCAAAAGCTGAACTTGACAGTGCCGCACTTTTTTATCACCAATACCCAAAACCTGGAAAATTGGAAATACAAGCAACAAAACCTCTTGATAATCAACGTGATTTAGCTCTTGCTTACTCTCCAGGCGTTGCAGCACCATGTCTTGCGATTCATGAAGATCCCAATCTTGCTGCTCAATATACCTCCCGTGCTAATTTAGTCGCTGTTATATCCAATGGAACTGCTGTTCTTGGTTTAGGAAACATTGGTCCACTGGCGTCAAAGCCAGTTATGGAAGGCAAAGCAGTTTTATTTAAAAAATTTGCGAATATTGATGTTTTTGATATTGAAATTGATGCATCCGATATAGAACAAATGGTGCAAACAATATCGACCTTAGAACCTACATTTGGTGGTATTAATCTTGAAGACATTAAGGCTCCTGAATGTTTTGACATCGAAGAAAAGCTTCGTGCTAAAATGAATATTCCAGTTTTTCATGATGACCAACATGGAACTGCCATTATTGTTTCTGCGGCTGTATTAAATGCCTTAAATCTTTCAGGAAAAAAAATTGAAAATGCAAAAATAGTTACCTCAGGTGCAGGTGCTGCTGCCCTAGCTTGTCTTAATCTTTTGGTTCGTCTTGGGGCGAAAGTTGAAAATATTTGGCTTAGTGACTTAGAGGGAGTTGTTTATGAAGATCGCAAGACCCTTATGGATCGTTGGAAAATCAATTACGCACAAAAAACAGACGCACGAACTTTATCTGATATTATTGATGATGCAGATATTTTTCTAGGCCTATCTGCGGGTGGTGTTTTAAAGCCTGAATATCTTAAAAGAATGGCTCAAAATCCACTCATTTTAGCACTGGCTAATCCAGTACCAGAAATTATGCCTGAAGAAGCACGCTCTATACGACCAGACGCAATGATCTGTACAGGACGCTCTGATTATCCCAATCAAGTTAATAATGTCCTTTGTTTTCCCTATATCTTCCGTGGTGCATTAGACGTAGGTGCTAGTGCAATTAATGAAGAAATGAAAATGGCCGCTGTTCATGCGATTGCTGCCCTTGCACGTGAAGAAACTTCAGATGTTGTAGCACGTGCATACTCAAAAGAACCACCCAATTTTGGACCAGACTATCTGATCCCCTCTCCTTTTGATCCGCGTTTAATACTGCGTATTGCTCCCGCTGTTGCTAAAGCAGCAATGGCAACTGGTGTCGCCATTCGTCCCATTGAAGATATGGAAGCCTACTATGATATCCTCAATCGATTTGTCTTTCTTTCTGGTTTAACAATGAAACCTGTTTTTGCTGCAGCAAAAACAGCAAAACGTAAACGCGTCATCTATGCGAATGGTGAAGATGAACGCGTCCTTCGTGCAGCACAAGTTGTCATTGAAGAACAAACAGCAACGCCTCTCCTTATCGGCCGTCCACATGTCGTAGAAGCGAGATTAAAACGCTTTGGTTTAAGAATTCGTCCTGGTATAGATTTTGAATTAACAAACCCTGAAGATGATCCACGTTTTCGTGATTATGTTAATTTATTTTTTCATTATACAGGAAGACGTGGTGTTACGCCTGAAATGGCAAAAACTGTAGTGAGAACATCAACAACGGCTATTGCTGCCCTTGCTGTCATGCGTGAAGAAGCAGATGCAATGATTTGCGGCTTAGAAGGACGTTTTGAACGTCAACTTGAATTAATTGAACAAATTATTGGTCTTGATCCTAATGTTCACCGTTTTTCTGCTATGAGTTTGCTTATCTCTCAACAACGTACTCTTTTCCTCACAGATACTTACGTCAATGAAAATCCTTCTGCAGAAGAAATCGCTGAAATGACTGTATTGGCAGCTCAAGAAGTTGAAGCATTTGGAATAACACCAAAAGCAGCCTTATTATCACACTCAAACTTTGGTTCTAAAAACACAGAAAGTGCGCGTAAAATGCGACGTGCAACAGAAATTCTTGCCAAATTACACCCTGAATTAGAAGCAGATGGTGAAATGCATGGTGATACTGCTCTTTCCAAAGTTTTTCGTGATCGTGTTTTTCCTGATTCTCGTCTTAAAAGTGAAGCTAATTTGCTTGTCTTTCCAACACTTGATGCAGCCAATATCACGCTCAACACTGTTAAAAGCCTCACAAATGCACTCCATGTTGGTCCTATTCTAATCGGGGCAGCACGTCCCGCCCATATCTTAACGCCTTCAGTAACTTCACGGGGAGTTGTTAATATAACAGCCCTTGCTGTCCTTGCGGCCAATAGAAAAAATAGTCTCGTAAAATAAATGCGCAATAAAATTTCAAAGTTTTTTAAAAATTGAGATATAGTGTTTCATGTACTGTAAACCTCTTATCTCTATAGATACTGTAAACCTCTTATCTCTATAGATAAAGACAGCTATATTTTGGATTAAGTCTTTTTTTTAAATAAAAAAAAGGCTAGAAGAACAATATTAAATGTATTTTGAATTTACTAACTCTATAATAAGGAATCCGTACATTGCCTTCCACGTTTGATAAAGTTGCTGATATCATTGCAGAAATCAGTGAAATTGATCGCAATACAATTACACCTGAAAGTCATACAATTGACGATCTAGGAATCGACAGTCTTGATTTTCTTGATATTGTTTTCGCTATTGATAAAGCTTTCGGAATAAAAGTCCCTCTAGAACAATGGACACAAGAAGTCAACGAAGGTACCGTTGCAACAGAAGAATACTTTGTTCTTAAAAACCTTTGTACAAAAATTGATGATCTCGTTGCCTTAAAACAGGCGGAGTAATTTTTTCACCATGCATGATCAATCTGTATTCATCACTGGTATAGGCCTCATAAGCTCTCTGGGAGAAGGAACTGATCAACATTGGAATCTTTTAAACGATCCAATCCGTACACCAAACCTAGATTGTACAACTTTTTCACCCTACACGGTTCATAAATTGCCCGAAATTGATTGGAGTTTACAAATTCCTAAAAAAAGTGATCAACGGCAAATGGGAACATGGCAGCGTCTTGGTACCTATGCAGCTGGTCTTGCTCTTGATGATGCTGGCATGAAAAATAATGAACAACTCACTTCAACAATGGATATGATCGTAGCAGCAAGTGGAGGAGAGCGTGATATTACTGTTGATACACATATTCTTTCTAAAGCGCGCACAGTTGCCGATCATGCTTCTATGTTAAATGTTGCTCTTTCAACCGAACTTCGTCCAACATTATTTTTAGCACAACTTTCAAACCTTTTGGCAGGAAACATTTCAATTGTTCATAAAGTCACTGGATCATCTCGTACATTTATGGGAGAAGAAGGTAGTGGGCTTTCTGCGCTTCAAATTGCTGTAGCTCGTATTAAATCAGGTCAAAGTACCCATGCTCTTGTAGGAGGTTCCTATAATGCACAAAGTTATGATATGTTGTTGGCGCATGAGCTTGGTGGTCTTTTAACCCATAATGGATGGAGCCCAGTGTGGAATCGTGAAATCCACCCCGGCGGCGGTATTATAGCCGGTTCTGGTGGTATCTTCCTAGTTCTTGAAAGTGGAGAACATGCAGAAAAGCGCAACGCACGTGCTTATGCTGAAATTAGCCAAATTATTACAGACCAAACAGATAGAACCAAAATTCCACTTAGAGAATCAATTGCAACAATGTTAAAAACTGCGAGTGCTAAATCTGCCCTAGCCATTTCAGCAGCCTCAGGAGCTCACGAAGCAACAAAAGCAGAACAAAATGCTCTTGATGATGCTGATCTATCTTACCGTGGCATTACAACATTATTTGGTTATATGCGGGAAGCACAATTTCCTCTAGCTCTAGCTCTTGCAGCACTTTCAATTGAAAAAAACCACTGTTTTCCAGCGTTAAGTCCTCATGAAAAACCTTTTTCTAAAGAAGTACGTGAAATATTTGTTACAACTATTGGCATAAAAAGAGCTGAAGGTATTGTGCGTCTTACAGCTGTTTGAAGGGGATTTCTATCGTGAAATATCATGATCATTTTGGGCGTCCACTTGTCGCAATAACTGGAGCAGGCATTGTCACATCACTGGGACAAGGGAAACATGAAAATTGGCAAAAATTAACAAGCGGTATAAGCGGTATCCACAAAATAACACGTTTTCCCGTTGAGGGATTAAATACATATATTGCTGGAACAATTGATTTTCTCAAAGAAAGTACACTTGGTGCTTCAGCTCTTTCTGAGAAGCTTGCACATCTTGCTGCTGAAGAAGCTTTGGAACAAGCTGCTATTGATATAAAAAATTTTAATGGACCACTCTTTCTAGCAGCTCCTCCTGTTGAACTTGAATGGACCGCACGTTTTAGTCTTGATCAAGAGCAAGAATTCAATAATGAACCTTCTTATGCACATCTTCTTAAAGTCTGTAAGGATAAACTCCATGAAACGCTTTTTGAAACCACACAATTTGGTGCAATTGCAGAAAAACTTCAAAAAACATTTGGCACAAAAGGACTTCCTGTTACACTTTCCACTGCTTGTGCATCTGGTGCAACAGCAATTCAATTAGGTGTTGAGTCTATTAGACGGGGAGAGACAAATCGAGCTCTCATAATTGCGACAGATGGATCAGTTTCAGCAGAATCTCTCATCCGTTTTTCGTTACTATCCGCTCTTTCAACCCAAAATGATCCTGCTGAAAAAGCAGCAAAACCCTTTAGCCGTGATCGAGATGGATTTGTTATGGCAGAAGGCTCAGGTGCTTTTGTTCTTGAATCTCTTCAAAGCGCATTAAACCGTAATGCTACAGTTTTAGGAATTTTAGCTGGCTGTGGAGAAACAGCCGATGATTTTCACCGTACACGTTCAAAACCCGATGCATCACCAGCAATTGAATCCGTTCGCAAAGCTTTAGACGATGCAAAAATAACCATCAATGAAATTGATTATATTAATGCACATGGAACTTCAACACCTGAAAATGAGAAAATGGAATATCTTGCATTATCAACAGTATTCGGTGATCTTTTAGAGCATATTCCAGTCTCTTCTAATAAATCAATGATTGGGCATACATTAACTGCTGCTGGTGCAATAGAAGCGGTTTTTTCGCTTTTAACCATTCAATCGGGGATACTTCCACCTACAATAAATTATGATAATCCTGACCCTGCTATCCCTTTAGATGTTGTTCCTCATCATAGCCGTAAAGCCTGTGTCAATGCGGTTTTGTCCAACTCATTTGGATTTGGTGGTCAAAATATGAGTCTTGTCATCACTGCATATAAAGGATAATCCTTTAATAATAAAATTTTATAACGCTAACCTAATAACATATTTAAAGGGGATGGTAATGCGTGCACTGCAGCTCTTCGATGATCGTCGGCTTGAAATCACTAATATTTCCCCGCCATCTTCACCTAGTCTAGGTGAAGTAACTGTGCGGATAAAAGCCGTTGCTCTTAATCATATTGATGTATGGGGATGGCGTGGCATGGCTTTTGCGAAAAGAAAAATGCCACTCATCATTGGTGCAGAAGCCTCTGGTGAGGTTATACAAATAGGAGATGGCGTTGAACATCTCCAACTTGGACAGATTGTCTCAATTTATGGTGCACAAACCTGCGGAGTATGCCAAGCTTGTCATGAAGGACGGGATAATCTTTGCAGCCATGTAAAGGGAGTCTACGGTTTTCACCTTGATGGATTTGCGTGTGAGCTTGTCAATTTGCCAGCACGTTTATTAGTTCCATCACCTCCTCAATGTGATGAATTGCAGGCAGCGGTTGCTCCAATTACTTTTGGTACCGTAGAACATATGCTTTTCGATAACGCAAAACTACAAGCAGGAGAAACAATCCTGATACAGGCTGGTGGTTCAGGTATTGGCTCTGCAGCCATTCAACTTGCAAAACACATGGGCTGTACAGTTATCACAACTGTAGGTTCAGATGAAAAAATTGCAAAAGCACACTCTCTTGGAGCAGATCATGTGATTAATTATCGTAAAGATCGTTTTGAAGGTATAGTGCGTAAATTAACCCAAAAAAAAGGTGTTGACGTTGTTTTTGAGCATGTTGGTGTAGATACATGGAACGGTTCTTTGTTATGTATGAAAAAAGGAGCACGCTTAGTGACTTGCGGTTCTACCTCTGGTGTTTCAGCACCAATAAATCTCATGCAATTATTCCAGCAACAGCTTAAGATATTCGGTTCATTTGGCTGCCGTATGGAAAATATGAAAAATGCCATGCAAAAAATGGCACAAAAAGCCGTACACCCTGTCATTGATACAATTGTTGGGCTGGATGAAATTGATACAGCTTTAAAACGAATGGAGAGTCGTGATGTTTTTGGTAAAATTATCCTTAAAGTCGATTAAATCATGATGAAGCTTTCTCTTAAAAATCTCATATATCTTATTAAAATTATAGCTAAAAAAATATCCTACTTGTTATGGGCGTATCTGCTCTTTGGTTCTTTATTTATTCTAAAATGCTTTCCTGCCAAAATGGGAGTCTCTTTTTTTTCTTGGTTGGTAAAAAAAATTGGTCCCCTTTTACATCGTCATCAAATCACACTTACAAATCTTAGAGGTGCATATCCAGAAAAAACAGAGCAAGAACTCCATGCGATTGCAATAGAAATGTGGGAAAATATAGGACGTTTCCTAGCCGAATATATTTTTCTTGATAAAATTTTTGATTTTGATCCTCATGCGGACGAGCCAGGTTTCATTGAAGTTAAAGGCGTTGAAATATTTGAGCGATTAAAAAATGAAAAAAAACCACATATTTTTTTCACCGCACATACTGGAAATTTTGAACTTCTGCCTATTTGTGCACAAAGTTTTGATCTTAATGTTACGGTATTATTTAGACCACCCAATAATCCCTATGTTGCCAAACGAGTCCTTAAAGCACGACAAACTTCTATGGGGCATCTTATTCCCTCCAAGGCCGGTGCAGCATGGGCACTAGCAGCCAAATTAGAAGAAGGTGAAAATGTTGGTATGCTCGTTGATCAAAAATTTCGCCGCGGTATCATGGGAACATTTTTTAACAGACCTCTTAAAACAAATCCCTTAATTATAAAACTTGCTCGACAATATGACTGTGATATTTATCCAGCACGTTGTATTCGTTTGCCCAATGGACGTCATCGTTTAGAATTATATGAACATATAGAACTTCCACGTGATGAAAAAAATGATATCGATATAGCTGCTTCTACGCAAAAATTAAATGATATTGTTGAATCTTGGGTCCGTGAATATCCTGGACAATGGATGTGGTTACATAGACGTTGGGACATCTAACATAAGGCTCTATTGCTTACAAAGGAAGTGCAAATGTTAGCCTCAAAAGACATCAAAGATCTCGTTGCAATTATCACTGCATTACGAAATTCTGATAGCGGTTGTATCTGGCATAAAAAACAAACTTTTGAATCCCTCATACCCTATATGCTCGAAGAAGTTTACGAAGTCATCGATGCCATTGAACGAAAAAACCGAAAGGATCTCTGTGAAGAACTTGGAGATCTCCTTTTACAAGTTATCTATCATGCTACCATTGCACAAGAAGAAGGCAGCTTTACTTTTGAAGATGTTGTTTATGCAATCACGGCAAAAATGATTCGACGCCATTCTCACGTTTTTGGAAATGCCGAGCAAAAAAAACGAGGATTTATAAAAGAGGAGTGGGAATATATAAAAAAAAGAGAACAGGTTGAACAAAAAAGTTTGTGCGAAGAAAAAAACAACAATTCCTCCACAAGCATACTCGCACAAGTAAAACAAATCCAGCCAGCAAACCAAGAAGCACTTTCTTTACAAGAAGCAGCAGCTAAAGTAGGTTTTGATTGGAAAAAAAGTGATAAAGTTTTTGAAAAAATAGAAGAAGAACTCGAAGAGCTTAAAGAAGCCATCAAAAATAAACAAAATTCAGAGATAGAAGAAGAGTTTGGAGATCTCTACTTTATTCTCCTTAATCTCGCACGCCACTTAGGGATAGATTCACAAAAAGCATTAAAAAAAACGAATATAAAATTTCGAAACCGTTTTGCCTATATTGAAGAAAAGCTATCCACTCAATCTAAAACACTCACTGACGCATCCCTGAATGAAATGGAAGCGCTTTGGAAGCAAGCTAAAAATGAACAATAAAAAATACTAGATTTCTTCTACCTCAAAGAACAAGTTCCTCTAAAATTACTGAATTATAATTCAGCTCAGCTCAATTTGTTTTATATTGATCCTGCGTAGCAGGACGAAGTTCCACCGATTCGCCACACCCACATGCTGAAACTTGATTAGGATTTTTAAAGACAAAACCAGAACGAAGCGTTGTCACTTCATAATCCATCTGCGTCCCTAATAAAAATAACACCGCATCATGTGCTACGAAAACACGGGCACCATTCACTTCAACAACATCCGCATCTATCCCCTTTTCTTTGACAAGAGTAATTGTATACTCCATCCCTGCACAACCACCTTTTTTGATACCAACAAGAATACCCTGTGCATCTTTTGCATCCATGATCGCTTTAACACGATCCACTGCTGATTCTGTCAAATTTATTACCGAAAAACGGCTCATCATTTACTCTTTTCTTAGTTCAATAGACACTTTGAAAGTTTTTCCTCTATAGTATTTTAGAAAAAAAACAACAAAACATAAATTAAAGTATTCTGACCTTGTTTATTTGGATAAAAACGCGTACCCGTAAAATGAGATTTATGATTATACAATCCAGAACTTACAATTTTTTGTCCACATAAAACGCAAAATACCTCGTCTATAAAAACTCTAAACAAAGGAAAACGTTTCAATACCATACATTCCATCCTCTCCTTTTGAAAATCTTTATCTTTTTAGAAAAGTAACGATTAGATAAGGAAAAAATATACCTCCCGTACTCATTTGCTCCCCCCTTCTCCAATTCATACCCCTAAAGCCACCAATCTTACCCTTCACAATCTGCAAAAGTAATTAAATGCATAGATCTATTAACTATAGAGCTAAAAATTTAATGATTACAAAGAATTTTACAGATTCGTTATGTATCTTGAATTGATAACAAAATAGTGATGTCTAAAATTTTTACTTTCAAAAGCTCTAAGTGCAAGAGCATTTTAGATTTTATTCTGTTTATTTTTTCTCTTGCCTTTAAAGAAACAGTCATTTAATCGTTTTACACAAACTCGGAGCGTAGCGCAGCTTGGTAGCGCACTTGACTGGGGGTCAAGGGGTCGTGGGTTCAAATCCCGCCGCTCCGACCATTTTTTAAATGCTATAAAATAAAAAAATAAGCTTACTTAAAAAGTGGATTATCATGCATTTCAATTAGCACATACATGGATTTTTTCTTCAACGTAGAATAATGTTCAATAACATTTTATCATAAACTCGAAATAAGCGGTTTTATTAAAATAAGCTTCGTTCTGAGGAGAACACACACAAAACGCGAGACCTTTTGCCTCGCGTTTTTTATTCTTCAGAAAAATTTATAATTATTCGGTCTCATATTTTCTAAATTTTCCTACACGACAATATCGCTGTTATCATTTTTTGTAATGGATGGTGACATCTGTACGGTTATTTTTTTGGGTTTTAATTCAGCTGGCATTTCCCTTTTAAGCTGAATATGAAGAAGCCCATCTCCAAGTTCTGCTCCAATAACCTTAACATGATCAGCCAAATGAAAACGCCGTTCAAAAGCACGCGAAGCAATGCCTCGATAAAGGAATTCTCGCTCTTCATCATCATTTTCAGACTTTCTGTCTCCCTTAACGATCAGCTGGTTACAATGCGTTTCAATATCAATTTCATCTTGAGAGAAACCAGCAACAGCCATAGAAATTCTATAAGAATCTTCAGTTAAACGCTCGATATTATAAGGGGGATAAGAAGAAACTTCATTTGGTTGTGTTCTAGAATCAAACCAGTTAAAAAGATGATCAAAACCTACTGTGGAACGATAAAATGGTGAAAAATCTACCTGACGCATAATATTGCCCTCCTCTAGAGCGACTATAATTTAACAATCAATTCACAAAGTTCCCAAATGGCAAACTTACTTGTGAACCTGCGGCCCCATCATGGCAACCACACTATATTATCTGGTAATTGTTTTTCTTTATTTCAACTCTTTGGAACCTAAATTGATAAAAACTATCTAAAAAGCAATATACCCCTTTTTAAATCCTTTTTCTTCATTACATAAATGTCAAAGTCCTCTCATTATCTCACGTTGCACTAAGCGGCAAATACACTGTAAAGGATTTCAATTGGAAACACCTATTTATCCCATAGACTGGGCTTCCACTCCTCCTAATATCCATCATGGTACTCTTAAAATAGCGATAGATCACGAAATTCGTTTTGCGATAACATATCCTGAGGTGGAAAAATCTAAGGGAACAATTGTTATTCTCAAAAGCTACGCAAGTACTTTAGAAAAATATTTTTTATTAATAAATGAAATTTCTAACCGCGGTTTTCATACAGCAATATTTGACTGGTTTGATCAAGAAAAAAAATCCTTCAAGATAAGAAAACAAAGCCGACATCATTGTTTTGATATAAATAGTGATATTAATGACTTATATGAATTTCTTAAAAATATTGTTTATCCTAATTGTCCGCCTCCTTACTCTATGCTCGCCTATGGTATAGGTGGATTGATGGCACTTAGCGGATTAGATCTCATTAATCATCGGTTTAATAAATTGCTCTGTGTTTCTCCCCTTTTTGCTCCATTCGGTAATAAAACGAATGGTTTTCAACATAAATTAACACAATTTCTTTCTGATATAGGTCTTGGCTTTATACCAGCGAAAGATGGGAAAAAATTAAACAAAACAAAACAAAACAATATACAATTGGGACACATGCATAAAGTGCCGTTCCATTCCATTAAGCCCCCAACATCCCAATGGATGGCATCGGTATTTAATGCGATCGATTCTATGAAAAGAAATGTACTCCACGGAGATTTACGAATCCCAACACTCTTTATTCTTGCCAATCAAAACAATATTGCAAATAACATTGAAGTGCGGCAATTATGCCAACACACACACCTGACAGAAAGTATTACTATTACAGGCGCTGAACTGGACACAATCATGGTTAATGAAAATTATAAAAAGCAATTTTGGGCTGCATTTGATGCATTTATTCCCGATAATGTATCTGTAAAATAACACTAAATCTTAATTTCCACTCCGCCCCATAAAAAAATTTCTACGAGTGTTGGATCTACAAACACTTCTTAATATAACGGATTTTACTTTCCAACCACTCATATGATTCGTTTTCTAGCCTCTACAGGCAAGCCATGACCTAAATATTCACTAGGCATTCTAATAAAAACTATTATATAAATAAAAATATTTTGTATAATTAATAAAAATGAAGATAATAAATCTATCTTAATATAGCATGATACATATTTATAAATAAATCATCAAAATACTATTTTTGATATATTATTAAGTGTTAATTTAATATTATATTTAGAAAAATAATAGTTTTTATCTATTTAAGGAAAAAAACTGAAAATAAAGCGCATTTATAATATTTATTACAAATCTCTATAAAAACAAATAACTATAAAATTTCTATTTTTAGGAGAACTTTTTAAAAACAATAAATTAACATAATATTCTTCTAATTTCTCGATATAGCAAGTCCCTACAGTAACGGTTTTCATAAGTTTTTTAATGAAATTCTGATAACAATCAGCGAATTTAAAAGATAGCAATGAATCACCTTAAAAGTTCTAGAGAACCCCTTCTTTTTTCAAAATCACATATATTTTGAATTTAACCAACTCACAACGAATATGCTGTATTCTGAATAAGAATGTAAGAATTAACCATTTTGCCATTCATTTCAATTATGAGCATTTTACCGTCTTTTTTATAAATACTCTATATTGTATAATTGATGCGGCAAAACTCTGACAAATGGAGCCATTGGAACATAATCATGAAACGAATCCTGCTCGCAGAAGATGATAACGATATGCGTCGCTTTCTCGTAAAAGCCTTAGAACGTGCAGGCTACGAAGTCGCCGATTTCGATAATGGTATTAGCGCGTATGAACGTTTACAAGAAGAGCCATTTTCCCTTCTCCTGACTGATATTGTGATGCCAGAGATGGACGGAATCGAACTCGCACGACGTGCTACTGAGATTGACCCCGATTTACGAGTAATGTTCATTACAGGTTTTGCAGCGGTAGCACTCAATTCAAATAGTGATGCCCCTCCTGATGCAAAGGTTCTCTCTAAGCCGTTTCACTTACGTGAACTCGTCAATGAGGTTGAAAAGATCCTTATCGCTGCTTAAAAAGTATTTTTTAAGTTATTTGCATCTGTTGAAAGAGAAAACGAAATTAGGCATTGACGTTTGTCATTCTATATGGTGTATGCAACATCAATGAATGGGCGTGTAGCTCAGCGGGAGAGCACTACGTTGACATCGTAGGGGTCACAGGTTCAATCCCTGTCACGCCCACCAGATTCTTTTTCTTATCCTATAACTTGCTGTATTTATACATCTTTTTTACTGTGAGGAATGTCTGAATAAAGTTAGAGGAATAGGGTTTTTTAACATTTCTCTACAAAGGTAGCATTTTTCTCTCTGTTTGATTCGCGAATTACTTCTGGTATTTGTTTGAATTTTTCTAAATCCTCTTGTGTAAAAATATCTATAAATCTAGAAAACATGCCAACAGCTTCACGCCTCAACCGATCAGAAGTCTTGATTGTAAAACTTTTGCGACAAGCATAAGCTGCTTTTCTTAAGAGTAAAGCCTTCTCTTGATCTAAAGCATAGAGTTCAATTATCTTTTGTCCTACAGGAACAGATTTTTTGCCAATCTCGACAGAAGATAAAAATGCTACAGATATGTCTAATTTCTTAGCCATATCTAAGAGGCGTTCTGAGTGATCAAGACAAAGTTTCCGTAAAATTTTACCAAAGGATGTAAGCATCAAAAAAGTCCTGTTAGAGAAAAAATATTTCTTCTGATTCTAACAAATCTTTTTATGATTTTTTTCAGTTATTACGAATCAAGAGTTCTTTTCGAAGAGTTTTTTTTAGCAAAACCAGATGTCCAAAGGGCCTCTAATTCTAAAAAGTCAAAATCCCTAAAGATCTCTCGAACCTCATCACTATCATTCAGACTCAAGACAAATTTGCCTTGGATGCTTTTGAGAACTTTTGCCATGTTCACAAAATCATCTTCAACAAAATTTCCAGAACTATAACACTTCTTCTTCACAAGATAAGGCGGGTCTAGATAAAATAAACTGTCGGGTGCATCAAAAAGCTCGACAACCCGATCCCATGATAAATTTAAGATCGTCGTATCAAGAAGCTTCTGTCTAACACGTCTCATCCTTGATAACAGCTTTTCGGGATTAAACTCTGCCGTTCTTTTTCTTCCAAATCTAAAAGAGTAGTAATCTTCTTTCCCGTACATGACACAACGTTGGAGAAACAAAAAGCGTGCGGCTCTTTCAACCTTGGAGAGACTCTCTAGTTCAATAGCCGCAAGTTCAAAAAACAACTGTCTTGAACAAACAAACCATTCTAGTCGTTTGGATAAATCATCAAAGTCATTTTGAACACATTGAAACAGATTCGTTATCTCTCCATTCAGATCATTAATCACGGAATATTTTGCTGGTCTTTTATTTAGAAAAATAACACCAGAACCTAAAAATGGTTCAACATAGGTTTCATGGTCAATGCTATTTAAAATCGGTATAATTTTCTTACGCAGATAGTGTTTACCACCCATCCACGCAAACAATGTTTGTGTAAATTCTTGTTTCATCATATTTTTAAAGGAGAGATTTGATATTTAACTTTTTGTTATCCACTTTTTGAGGTGTGAGAAGCTATTCTCT